>NZ_JAGWCT010000032.1:0-42362 GCF_020657815.1 Clostridioides sp. ZZV15-6597
TAAATACATTATACATCATTTGGAAAAAAAATCAATATCTGGACCTGTGATATAAAAAAATTGAAAAAATATTGTTAGTTTTAGTAATATAAAGGAGAATTTAAGAGTTTCTTAAGAATTGTTTAAAGAATTTGCAATAAATTAATGATATGATTATACTATGAAGTAAAATGTCTTTAAATTTTTTAGGTATTAAATCTAAATTATGGGGGTGTAGTATATGAAAAAGAAAAGAGGTTTGATTATAGCTTTTGCATTTTTTCTAGTTTTCGCAAAAATGTTTATTAATATCTCTAGTGGAGAAAATAAAATTATGGCATATGAAATAAGTAAGTATAGAAAAGGTGTGAACGTTCTATCAATAAATAATATTGTAGTAGCAAACAAAAAGTATAGTTTACCTGAAGACTATTCTCCACAAGAAAGTAATGAAGCAAAAGATGCTTTTTATAAAATGAATAAAGATGCTCAAAAAGCAGGATTAAATCTAAAAGCCTTCAGTACATATAGAAGTTACAAATATCAAGAAAAATTATTTAACTCATATGCAGAAAAATATGGTGAGAAGGAAGCAAACAGATTTTCAGCTAAGCCAGGAGAAAGTGAACATCAAACTGGACTTGCATTTGATATTGGAGGAGACGACCAATCTTGTTGGGCAAATAAAAAATTTAATAATACAAAAGAAGCTAAGTGGCTGTATGAAAATGCATATAAGTATGGATTTATACTTAGATATCCAGAGGGAAAAGAAAATATAACAGGATACATGTATGAATCATGGCACTATAGATATGTTGGAACTGAGCACAGTAAAAACTTTGCAATGAACAATCTAACACTAGAAGAATATTTGCATATAGATTAAGCCATAATTTGTTAAATTTAGGTTAAAATAAAAAATAAGCTAGACTATTAATTGTGTAAAGTGTTATAATGTAGATACAATTAAAGATAACTACTCGAAGGGGAGTAGCTTACACGAAAGTGGTAATTAATCGTCAGGACAGTAGAAATACTCGGTTAATTAGCAAGGAATTCCTTGATAGCAAGACCTTCAAAATAAGCATTAAGTATGTTTGTTTTGGGGGCTTTTTTTATTCAAGGAATTTTTTATTTGAAAAATTTCAAATTTCAAGTATACATAAGAGTCCCCAAACATAAAATAAATTTATTAAAGAGGAGGGCAACAAATGTCTTACAAAAGTACTTATCAAGAAATAATTAAAAATTTAGACTCAAGCTTAAATGGTTTGAGCAAAGAAAGAGCAGAAGAGCTATTAGAAAAAAATGGAACTAACGAATTAAAGGAAGCAGATAAGGTTCCTACGTATAAGCTTTTCTTAGAAAGTTTTAAAGACCCACTGGTAATAATTCTATTGATAGCTGCTTTAGTACAAATATTTTTAGGTGAAACTGTAGAGTCCATAATAATTTTTGCAGTTATTATTATCAACTCTGTTTTAGGTGTTGTACAAACAAAAAAAGCAGAAAGTTCATTAGAAAGTTTAAAAAATTTATCTGCACCAAATGCAAAGGTAATAAGAGACAATAAGAAAATGACAATTCCAGCAAAAAATTTAGTAGTTGGAGATATCGTATTTTTAGAAGCTGGTGATTACATACCAGCAGACGGAAGACTTATAGAAGCACAATCATTAAAGGTTGTAGAAGGGATGTTAACTGGTGAATCAGAACCAGTTCTAAAACATACAGAAAAAATAAACGAAGATGTAAGTCTAGGTGACCAAAAAAACATGGTATTTAGTGGTGCTGTAGTAGTTTATGGTAGAGGTTCATTTGTAGTAACTGGAACAGGTATGGAGACTGAAATGGGTAAAATAGCTGGTCTTTTAGAAACTGCCGAAAATAAGTTGACACCATTACAACAAAAAATAGAAGCTTTCAGTAAAAAGCTTGGTGTAGGTATTGTAGTACTTGCACTCTTAATATTTATAATTCAGGTAGCAAGAAATTACATGATGGCTGGGAATGGAGAAATGACACAAATTATTCTCGATTCATTCATGTTTTCTGTAGCTGTAGCAGTAGCAGCAATACCAGAAGCTTTATCATCAATAGTTACTATAGTACTGGCTGTTGGAACAAATAGTATGGCAAAGAAACAAGCTATAATAAGGAAATTACCAGCTGTCGAGACTTTAGGTTCAACAAGTGTTATATGTACTGATAAAACAGGTACTCTTACACAAAATAAAATGACAGTTGTGGACTGTTATATGTATGGAACTAACAATGATGAGCTTAATAAAGAAAATATAAATTATTCTTATCATGCTAAATTGTTGACTATGGTTTCTACATTATGTAATGATTCTCATATAACTAGTGATGGAAAAGAAGTTGGTGACCCAACAGAAGTTGCATTAATAAATTATTCAAGCAAAAACGATTTAGATTATGATAAATTAAGAAGTAAATATATTAGAATAAATGAAATACCATTTGATTCAGATAGAAAGCTTATGTCTACAGTAAATAGTATATATGGAGATTATATAATGTTTACAAAAGGTGCTCCAGATATTGTATTTAGTAGATGTAAATATGCTTTAAAAAATGGTTCAAAAGTAGACATAACAGATGAGATAATAGAAGAATACAAGAAGAAAAATGAAGAGTTTTCAAATAGAGCCCTTAGAGTATTAGCATTTGCAATAAAAGATGTTCCAGAAGAAGGTTTTACACCTTCAATTGATGATGAACATGATATGATATTGGTTGGTATAATAGCAATGATAGACCCACCAAGAGAAGAAGTAATGGATGCAGTAAAAGAAGCGAAGAGTGCTGGTATAAAAACCGTTATGATAACTGGAGACCACAAAACAACAGCAGCAGCAATTGCAAAAGAAATAGGTATAATGGAAGATGGAGATTTAGCACTTACAGGGAAAGAGTTAGATGCATTAAGTGAAGAAGAATTAAATAAAAAATTAGAAGATATAAGTGTATATGCCAGAGTTTCTCCAGAAAACAAAATTCGTATAGTAAAAGCATGGCAACATAAGAATAACATAACTGCTATGACTGGTGATGGTGTCAATGATGCACCAGCTTTAAAACAAGCAGATATAGGTATAGGTATGGGAAGTGGTACTGATGTAGCAAAAGATGCTTCTGCTATGGTATTAGTTGATGATAACTTTGCAAGTATAGTAAATGCTGTTGAAGTTGGTAGAACAGTATATAGCAATATAATAAAAGCAATAACTTATTTATTTGCAGGAAACTTGGGTGCCATAGTGGCTATCTTATTTGCAGTATTTTCAGGATGGTCAAATCCATTTACAGCTTTACAACTTTTATTTATAAACCTAGTAAATGACTCTTTACCAGCAATAGCATTAGGGTTTGAAAAATCAGAAAAAAATATAATGAATAAACCTCCTAGACATCCAGATGAAAGTATATTGGCAGGAGGAACATTAAAAGCAGTGGCTATAAGAGGGTGTATAATTGGTATAGTTACAATAATTGCACAATATATAGGGCTACAAGTATCACCAGAACTTGGTGTAGCGATGGCATTTTCAACTTTAATATTAGCGAGAATAATGCAAACATTGCCTGCACGTTCTAATAATCAGACAATAGTAAAACTAGGCTTTTTTAGTAATAAATATGTTATAGGAGCAGTTTTAATATGTTTTGGACTTTACTCTTTAACATTAATGCCAGTTTTGAGAGGAATATTCTCTATTCCAACAGTATTTGGTTTATATGAATTAGGAATTTGTTTAGGTTTAGCATTACTTTCATCAATATTGATGGAACTTAATAAATTAATGAATAGAAATACTGTAAAATAATTAAAAATACTAAAACTAAAGGGACATATTGATAAAATCAATATGTCCCTTATATATAGTTAGATTTATTCTAAGTTATCGATTATTTGGAATGCTTTTATAACTTCAGGAAGTTCTTTTTCTTCAGGCATTCTAAATCTTATAAAGTTTTTATCAAGTCCAGTAAAATCGCTACCAGATATAACTCTTATTTTTAATTTTGCAAATTCTTGTTGTAAATCTATATCTTTGTTTTTATGTTCAACTGTCATTATAGATACAGTATCACTAGTCTCAGCTATGTTAAGGTTTTTCCATGGAATCAATAGTTGATTTTTTATAGCTTTTGTTTTTTCTTTTAATTCTTCTATAAATTGAACATCGTCTAATAAATTAGCTGCAATACTACGAGAGATTTCAGATATTTCGTAAGGAGTAGAAATCTTTTTAATAGGATTAACAAGTTGTTCAGGAAGGACTGCATATCCTGCTCTTAGTCCTGCTAAACCAAAACCTTTTGAGAATGTTTTTAAAACAATTACATTGTCATAATCATTTAAAAGTTTTACAGCTGAATTTTCTTTTGGCATATATTCACCATAAGCCTCATCTACCATAACAGCTATACCATATTTTTCTGCCTCTTTTACTATATTTTCAATTGATGATAGAGGTATAATTTGTCCAGTAGGATTATTTGGATTATCTATGTAAATTACTTTATATTCTGAATTTATTTTTTCAATAAATTCTTTTTCATTAAATTTGAAGTTATTTTCTTTCTTTAAAAGAACATAGTCATAAGTAGCACCATGCATTTTTATGTCTGTTTCGTATTCTGAAAATTGAGGTGAACATCCTAAAACTTTATCTCCTTTTTCAATAAATAATCTATTTAAAAGATAAATAACATGTATAGAACCATCAGCTAGACAAATTCTATCAGTAGTTAGTGTTGTAAAGTCTTTCCAATAATCAACTATATTGTCTTTTAGACTAATTGAATGCGGGTATCCTCTTATCATATCAAATTCTAAAGCATTAAAAGCTTCCACAGCTTTATTTGAGAAAGATACTGTGTTTATACCTTCGCCACAATCTATCTCGAATACATTTTCGCAATGACCAGATTCTATGGCATAACTTTTTTTCAACTGCATTTCAATAGCTTTGTTAATTTTTAATTTCATAGTTTATCACTCCTTATTTAGTCAATAATAAATGTTAAAAAAGTTGCTAGATTTAAAATATTGTGAAAATACATAATAGTAAAAACGAATATAAATATTATAATAGCTCACTTTATTTAATATGATTATATATCATATATTGTAAAATTTCTAGCGTTATAAGACTATAAATTGAAAATATTCAGAAAAATACTACAAGAAACGATTTATTTTGCTTTGATATGGAGGTATAGGAATGTTATTAATTTTATAAATTGGAATAGTTTAAGTGTAAAGTTATGATATAATTTAATAAGGGTAATTCTTTAAATTAGATTAAGGAAATATAAGTATACAATAAAATGTTATGGAGTTGGATGATGGGATATAAATTGATTGTAACAGATATGGATGGAACTTTATTGGGGAATAACCATAAAGTTACTGATGAAAATAAAACTGCACTACAAAAAGTTATTAAAAGTGGTATTAATGTAACTTTAGCAACAGGAAGAGCTTTCGATTCAGCTAAATGCAATGTAGATTTTCTTAAAGAAGATATGCCAATAATAGCTTGTAATGGTTCATTGATAAGGGAACAAAATGGAAATATAATATATTCAAATAAAATTGATACAAAAACATGTCTAGATATTTTAGATGTGCTAGACAAATACAATATTTACTATCAATGTAATAGTATAGATTCTATGCTTTCAAAAAAAATAGAAGGACGTGAAGATAGAATAAGTGTGTTTTTGGGTTCTGAAACAGAAGTCATTGTAAGAGATGATTTAAGAGAAGAGATTTCTAAAAATGACATATTAAAGTTTGTAATAATAGAAGAAAAAAATCCAGCTATTTTAGACGAAATAAGAAAAGAATTAAAAAAAGTTCAAGGCATAAAAATAACTTCTTCTTGGCCAAATAATATTGAAGTTATGAATATTGGTGTTGATAAAGGCAATGCGGTTAAAATTTTAGCTGAAAAAATGAACATAGATAGAGAAGATATAATTGCATTTGGAGATAATTACAATGATATAGAAATGATAAAATTTGCTGGTCTTGGTGTAGCTATGGGAAATGCAGAAGAATTGATTAAACAAGAGGCCGATTATGTGACAGACAGCAACCAAGAGAGTGGAGTTGCAAAAGCAATTTATAAGTTTTTTGAGTTAGAAGAGTCACTTAGTTCTTAAAAAGGGCATTTAAAGGAAAAAATAGGTTGACTATTTTATAGATAGTAATTATAATACAAATAGGTAAAATATAAAAATTTAGATTCAGTGAAGAAGAGAGTAGATATAAAGCAAGTCTCAGCGAGTTAGGGATGGTGTAAGCCTAATGATAATACTTTATATTGAAGAGAGCTTTGGAGAATATTACTTGAAATTCAGTATGGTAATAGGTAATCTCGCCTTAAGAGAATAGAGTGGGTAAACATTGTTTATCAACTAGAGTGGTAACACGGAATATTTCGTCTCTTGGTCTTTTTGACCAAGAGATTTTTTATTTTTAGCTAAAGTAAAAATATTACAATTAAAATATAAAAAATTAAAATATGAGGTGAAAAATATGAAATTATGGGGTGGACGCTTTAGAAAAGCTGAAAATCAACTTATGGAAGAATTTAATAAATCTTTTGGGTATGACTGTGCGCTGTACAAAAAAGATATTGAAGGAAGTATAGCACATGTCTATATGCAAGTAAAATGTGGGCTTTTAACAGATGAAGAGGGAAAAGCTATAACAGAAGGTCTAAATGGAATACTTGAAGATATTGAAAATGGAAAATTGGCATTAGATGGAGATTATGAAGATATACATAGTTTTACTGAGATAAACTTAATTCAAAGAATAGGTGATGTTGGGAAGAAACTTCATACAGCACGTAGTAGAAATGACCAAGTTGCAGTTGATATGAGATTATATGCGAAAGAAAAGGCAAGCGATTTAGTGGAGTTAATATCTGGATTTAAAGAAACTATAAAAGATGTTGCTGATAAAAATTCAGTAATGATGCCAGGATATACTCATCTTCAAAGAGCACAAGTGGTAACTTTTAAACATCACCTGATGGCATATTATAGTATGTTTGATAGAGATGAAAAAAGAATAAAAAATGCTATAGAGATATTGGACGAGTCACCTTTAGGTTGTGGAGCTTTGGCAGGAACTACACATGATATAGATAGAAATATAACTTGTGAGCAATTAGGGTTTAAAAAAGTTGTAGATAATTTTATGGATGGTGTAAGTGATAGAGACTATTTATTAGAACTAATGAGTGATTTTTCAATTATAATGATGCATTTAAGTAGACTTAGTGAAGAATTGATACTTTGGAGTTCACAAGAATTTGGGTTTGTTGAAATAGATGATTTATATACTACTGGAAGCAGTATAATGCCTCAAAAGAAAAATCCTGATGGTGCAGAACTTATAAGAGGTAAGACTGGTAGAGTATATGGAAATTTATTTGGTCTTTTTACAGTGATGAAAGGTATACCACTAGCTTATAATAAAGATATGCAAGAAGATAAGGAAGGATTCTTTGATAGTGTACACACTCTTGAAATGTGTATACAAATAATGGAAAGAATGATAGCTACATTAAAGGTAAATGAAGATAAAATGAAACAAGCAGTTAAAAATGGTTTTTTAAATGCCACAGAAGTTGCTGACTATCTAGTTAAAAATAATGTTGCCTTTAGAGATGCACATGGAATAGTTGGAAGTATTGTGATATATTGTGAAGACAATAAAAAAGCAATAGAAGATTTAACACTAGAAGAATTACATAAGTTTTCAGCTGTATTTAAGGAAGATATTTATGACTTTATCGATTATGAAAGTATATTAAACAAAGGAATAAAAAAGAATTTAAAATAATAGTAATAGATTAAGTTTTTAAAAGCTGTGAATTTGATGAGTGATATCATCAAATTTCACAGCTTTTTATTATATAAAACATTATTTATAATGCAATATCAATAACTTTTTAGTGTCAATAAATTTAAATTTATTAACACTGAAAAGTTACTAAAAATAAAACCTTCTATTATTAAAATGATAATTAATATCAATAAGTGTTGACAAATTTATTTCTAGATATTATTATATATAATATAAATAATAATGAAAATCAATATCAAATAAGGCGGGAGGCAGTCTAATGAACTTATTAGTGATTGGTGGCCATGAAAGAATGGAAAAAGATTATATGGTTATGGCCAAGAAAAAAGGTTATAAAACAAAAGTATACACTACTATGTCATCTAAATTAAATAACTCTATAGGAAAACCTGATGCCGTTGTTATACTTACATCAACAGTTTCACATAAGATGTCTAGAACAGTTGAGTCTCAGGCTAAAAAACAAGATATATTAATCGTAAGACATAAAAATAGTAGTAAAGTAGCATTTAATGAATGTCTAGATATGGTTGATGAATGTCTAGGAAACTGTTCAAAATGTAAACTTAATGATAAGCAAAAACAGAAAAATACATAAATATATAATTTAATAAGTTTGAGAATACATACTCAATATAAATTGAGTGTGTAAAATAAAGTGTGTATTCTTCCAAAAAGTTGTGATAATTAAAATATCACAATATAGAAGGAAGGAGCACATTTTTAATTTTTAACAAAACTAAAATGTTAAAGAGATTATGGAAGAATATGATAAAAATATTATTTTAATTATTTTTAAGTTAAGTACATTTTTAGTAAAATAAGAAAATATAAATAAAAACACATTTACTTAATTTTTGTAGAATTAATTGTCAATTTTTTATTTAAATGGTAGAATATTCATGGATGGTATCTTGTTATAAGAACTATACTTTAAATGTTTTTAATTATTTTGTCTTATATAACTCATATCTTCATGAATGAGATTGGAAATTAAGATGTTGTATCACAAGTTGGAGGTGATACTATTAAAATAGGATTTATTGGTTCTGGAAAAGTTGGTACATCTTTAGCAAATTATTTTTTGTCAAAAGATTATTGTGTAACAGGCTTTTATGGAAGAAATCAATTATCTTTATTAGAATCAACAGATTTAACAAAAACAAAGATTTATAGTAACTTGAAAGACATTATTTATGAAAATGATATATTATTTATTACAACATCAGATGATTCTATTGAAATCATAGACAAAAAACTTTCCAAATTTAATTTAAAACATAAATACATTTGCCACACAAGTGGTTCTTTAAAATCTAGTATATTGTTCTGTTCAAAAAAAGCAGGTGCATTAATTTATTCTGTCCATCCTATATTTGCATTTTCCAATAAAAATACTGATATTAAAAAAATGAAAGACATTTGTTTTTCCATAGAAGGTGATAATGAAAAAGATGATTTATTTATTCAAAATTTTATAAATAGCTTAGGAAATCAGTTTTTTATAAGAGATAAAAATACTTCATCCACTTATCATGTAGCTAATGTTTTAGTTTCAAATTTAGTGTTATCTTTACTAGATGTAGGAGTAAGTTACTTTATTAAATTGGGTTTATCTGAAGAAGAAGCTTTAAAAGCTATAAATCCTTTGGTCAAAATAAATATAGAAAACATACTTGATAATGGATTTACTAAATCCCTTACTGGACCTGTTGTTCGTGGGGATATAACACCAATAAAAAAACATTTATCAGCATTAGATAAAAAAGATGAAGATATTTACAAAATACTCTCCTTAAATCTACTAAAAATAATTGCCTTGGAAAATGAAGATTCATTAAAATGTACAAAAAATATTTCTATAGAAAATGCAGTCGAAAATTTAATAAGTAAATCTGAAAAATACAAAGAGATTTACAAAATTTTAGGAGGAAAAAACAATGAAAAATACTATACTGACTTTTAAAAATGCTAAAAGTGAAGGAAGGAAGCTGTCTATGCTTACAGCTTATGATTACTCAATGGCAAAAATAATGGATGAATGTAACATAAATGGTATTTTAATAGGAGATTCATTAGGAATGGTAGTAAAAGGTGAAGAAAACACTCTATCTGTTACTATAGATGAAATTATATATCACACAAAAGCTGTAAAAAATGGTGCAAAAAATGCCTTAATCGTAAGTGATATGCCATTTCTATCTTACCATGTTTCTATAGAAGATGCTGTTAAAAATGCTGGCAGACTTGTAAAAGAAGGTGGGGCACATGCTGTAAAATTAGAGGGTGGCTCAAACGTTATAGAACAAATAAAAAACATTGTAAATGCTCAAATACCTGTAATGGGCCATTTAGGACTAACACCTCAATCTGTAAATTCATTTGGTGGATTTAAGGTTCAAGGAAATACTAGTGAAACAGCAAAACAACTTATTGAAGATGCTAAATTAATAGAAAAAGCAGGAGCCTTTTCTATTGTCCTTGAAGGAGTTCCTGCTAAAATAGCTGAGATGGTGACTAATTCTATTTCAATTCCTACAATAGGGATAGGAGCAGGAATTAATTGTGATGGTCAAATTTTAGTTTATCAAGATATGTTGGGGATGTTTGGAGATTTTGTACCTAAATTTGTAAAGCAATACGCAAATATAGGAGATATAATGAAAGATTCAATTAAAAATTACATACTAGAAGTTGAAACTGGTGCATTTCCACAAGAAAAGCATAGCTTTTCAATAAATGAATCTGAATTAGAAAAATTATACTAAGATTAAGGATGGTACAAAATGCTTATAAAAGAAATAAAATCACTAAGGAATATAGTTAAAGATTGGAAAAAAGCTGGCTATTCTATAGGCCTTGTTCCTACTATGGGATTTTTACATGAAGGACATCAAAGCCTTATCAAAAAAGCTGTAAAAGAAAATGATAAGGTAGTAGTAAGTGTATTTGTAAATCCAACTCAGTTTGGACCAAACGAAGATTTTAACAGCTATCCGAGAGATATAGAAAAAGATTTTAAATACTGTATAGATAGTGGTGCATCAGTAGTCTTTAATCCATCATCAGAAGAAATGTATTTGAAAGGCCATTGTACTACCATAAATGTGTCTGGACTTACAGATTTTCTTTGTGGTTCTAAAAGACCTGTTCATTTTGGTGGTGTCTGTCTAGTTGTTTCAAAACTTCTGAATATAGTAACTCCTGATAAAGCTTATTTTGGAGAGAAAGATGCTCAACAACTAGCAGTAATTAAAAGGATGGTTAAAGATTTGAATATAGACACAAAAATAATAGGTTGCCCTATAGTTCGTGAAAATGATGGTTTAGCAAAAAGCTCAAGAAATACATATCTTTCAAAAGAAGAAAGAAAAACTGCTTTAGTTTTAAATGAAAGTTTAAGCTTAGCAAAAAAAGAACTGGCAAAAGGAAATCTAGATGTAAAAAAAATAAAAGAATTAATAACATCTAAAATAAATTCTGAAGATTCAACAAAAATAGATTATGTTGAAATTGTAGATAGTGAGACATTACAACCTGTTGAACATATAGAAAATTCTGTACTTGTAGCAAGTGCTGTTTTCATAGGAAAAACTAGATTAATTGATAACTTTACATTTCAATTTGATATATAGGCTGTTATTTTATACAGTATAGATGATTTAAAAAATGATATTTTATAAAAAGGAAAATTTAAAAATCAGATTCGTTTAAGATTATGATTAGTTGTAATTATATGGGGATGTCTCAAAATAAAAATTTGGGTATCTCCTTTTTTGTATAAAAAAAGAAAAGAGGTTCTTAAGAACCCCTAATCTATTTCTAATTAAATTTTTTTATTTTAGAATTTATATTTTCAATTTAAAAACTTTAAAAATCAAATAAATATATCGTCTATTTTTATAATAAGAAATACACTTAAGTTTTATCATTAATAATTGTTATTTTCTCATATTTCTTTTTCCTCTAGACTTTTTTTTATTATTCTTTTTAATATTTGAAGCTATTATAAATATAACTAAGAGTACTAAAATAGCTATAATAATTTTAATAAAAATCATCAAAGTTTTATTTTCAGTTATAAATGGAAGACTACTATCAAGATTGTTTTTAGCAACTAAATCTATACTCTTTTCTAGTTTACCACTATTATATATATTTAAAATACCAACCTTAGTACCTTTTTTTACAGGCAAATCAATTTTATCTAGTTCAGTTTTAGTATTGTAGTCACCTTGAGATTCATTTTGTCCTAAAGTTATCTTATAACTATGTTTTGGTTCATAAATTAATTCATGCTGTTTTGTAAATAATACTTTTTTAGTATCAGTATATTTTTCTTTATCAACAATAGTAGCACATTTAAAATTATCAAATCCATAATCAATTAAGATGCGTGAATCTAAATATAAATCGTAATTAGTTGAATTAAATACAGCAGCAATGACTCTTCTTCCATCTTTTACTGCACTAGATAAAAGACATTTACCAGCAGCATCAGTATATCCTGTTTTTATGCCATCAACTATGTCGTATTTTATATCTATAGATTGACCTTTATATGTAATCTTATCATGTGATGTTAAAAATTTATTAGTATTTACAAAATATCTTTCATAAGGGTATGCTTTTGTAGCATCAAACTTAAGTGACTTAGTTTTTACAATTTGTCTAAAAACATCATTATTCATAGCTTCTCTAGCCATAAGAGCCATATCATGAGCTGTAGTGTAATGATTTGGGTCTGGTAATCCATGAGGATTGTTAAAATGAGTGCCAGTAGCTCCAATATTTTTTGCCTCAGAATTCATAAGGTCAACAAATTTTTGTACATCTCCTCCACCAACATATCTAGCTAATACAAATGCAGCATCATTAGAAGAATGAATTAAAAGAGCGTTTAATAATTGTCTTACAGTGAAAGCTTCTCCTTCTTTCAGGTACATACTAGAACCCTCTATCTGAGGTAGGTTTTTAATTTCTATTACTTGATTTAAATCCTTAACCTTTTTCAAAACTAAACAAGCTGTCCATGCCTTAGTTGTTGAAGCTGGATAAAGCTTAGAATCTCCAGATTTATTATATAATATTTTTCCAGTTTCATAGTCCATTAAAACGGCATGTTTGGCAACTATAGCTGGTTCATCATCTGCAAAAGATATATCAGAACTTCCTAAAAATGAAGCAAATATCAAGAAACAGATTAATAAAAGTGATAAATTTCTTTTCATTGTGAGCCTCCAAAATTTAAATTCATCTTTTAGTATAGCATATTTTTGTCAATAATTAAAATAAAGGAGTGATTAATATATGAAAAAAAAGGTAAAAATTATTTTGTTTTCCATCATATGTTTTTTAACATTATCAGCAATAATCATTAATCGGCTAGATATCTTTAAAGAAGATATTTATGTTGTAAGTAAAAATAATTCACATAATGAAAAAACAGATAAGGTAGACAAAATAGTTAAAAATGAAGGTAATCAGCATAATAAAGATGAGGGGAAAATAGATAAAAATATTCAAATTAATAAAATAACTATATACATAAGTGGAGCAGTAAATAGACCGGGGATTGTAACTATAGAATCAGATAAGAGACTTTATGATGCTGTAGAATTATTAGGTGGAACAACAAAAGAAGCTGATTTAAATGGAATTAATTTATCACTAAAGTTAGAAGATGAACAACATTACATAATACCTAAAATAGGAGAAACAATATCTGTTACAAGTAGTAGTGATTCTAATAAATTAAGTCTAAAAAAAGAACCTAAAAATGAATCTGAAAGTAAAAATAGTAAAAATCTATCTGATAAATCAAAAATAAATATAAATACAGCGACATTAGAAGAACTGGATGCTTTACCTGGAATTGGAGAGGCTACAGCTAATAAAATTTTACAACATAGAGAAGAAAATGGACAGTTTGCTTCAATTGAAGATATAAAAAATGTGAATGGTATAGGAGATAAAAAATACGAAAATCTAAAAGATTTAATTTGTACAGACTAAAAATATAATACAAAACTCACTTATAGATATGGTATTATAAATATGTATGTATATGTGTGTATATGTGGAAATTTAGTAAAGGAGGTACTTTTATGAAGAAGGAACAAAAAAAACTTACAGAGATGACAACAGCAGGTGGATGAGCAGCTAAAATAGGGCCAGAGGTTCTGGCATCAGTTTTATCTCAACTGCCTAAAAATGATAATATAGAAAATTTATTAGTAGGATTAGATACAGCAGATGATGCTGCTGTGTATAAATTAAATGATGATATGGCACTTATTCAAACACTGGATTTCTTTACACCAATGGTAGATGACCCGTTTGTGTTTGGTCAAATTGCTGCATCAAATTCACTATCAGATGTATATGCTATGGGAGGAAAGCCTTTAGTTGCAATGAATATTGTTTGTTTTCCATCATGTCATGATATGGATGTACTTGCAGAAATATTAAAAGGTGGATTTGATAAGGTAAAAGAAAGTGGTGCCCTATTAGTTGGAGGTCATACTGTAGATGACCAAGAACCTAAATATGGTCTTTCAGTTTCTGGAATTGTAAATCCAAATAAAGTTTTATCAAATGCCACTGCAAAGCCTGGTGACAAGTTAGTTATAACAAAGCCAATCGGTGTGGGTGTATTAAATACAGCCATGAAAGAAGGTATGGTAGAACAACATATATGTGATAAAGTAGTAGAAATAATGATACATTTAAATAAATATGCAGCAATGAGTTTTGATAGAATTGATGTAAATTCAGTTACAGATATCACTGGATTTGGTTTACTTGGGCATGCCTTAGAAATGGCTAAAGCTTCTGAGGTAAGTCTTGAAATTGATTCAAAGCATGTTCCAATTATCGAGGGTGCTATAGAAATGGCAGAAATGGGAATCATACCTGCTGGAATGTATAAAAACATGCATTATGTATCAAAGGATGTAGAAGTTGTAGGAGATGTAAAAGTTGCAGTTCAAGATATTCTATATGACCCACAAACTTCTGGAGGGTTATTGATTTCTGTAAAAGAAGAACTAGCAGAAGAGCTTGTAAGAGATATGAAGTTAAATGGAGCAATAGAAGCAAAAATCATAGGTTCTGTAGTGACAAAAGGGGAAAAATATATTACAGTTTTATAAAATATTATATATAGAGAAAGAGTGATTATTTTGAGCAAAAGAGAATTATTTGCAATGTTACCTTCAGTTGATGAAGTATTAAGTGATAATAGAATAGTAGAAATAATAGAGGAATATCCTAGAAGTTTAGTTTTAGAATCTGTAAGAGAAGTGATAGATTTTAAGAGACAATTTATATTAAGATTAAAAGAAGATGCATCTAATTCTGTAACAATAGAATTTGATGAAATAATAGAATCTTCAATAGAGAGAGTTAAATTAAATTACTCATTATCATTAAAAAAAGTTATAAATGCAACTGGTACAGTTATTCATACAAACTTGGGGAGGTCTTTACTTAGTGAAGATATAAAAGATGAATTATGGTGTGCTGCTTCAAGATATTCAAACTTAGAATATGATTTGGATAATGGAGAAAGAGGCTCAAGATATTCTCATTTAACTAATACAATAAAAAGACTTACTGGTGCAGAAGATGTACTAGTTGTTAATAATAATGCAGCAGCAGTGCTTCTTGTACTTAGTACAATGGCCAAAGGAGGAGAAGCAATTGTATCACGTGGAGAGCTAGTAGAAGTAGGAGGTTCTTTCCGAATTCCAAGTATAATGGCTCTTAGTGGTGCAGAATTAGTGGAAATAGGTTCAACTAATAAGACACACTTAAAAGATTATAAAGAAGCTATTACAGAAGAAACTAATGTATTGATGAAAGTTCATACAAGTAACTATAGAATTATGGGATTTACAGAGAGTGTATCTATAGAAGAGCTAGTTAATTTGGGTAAAAAATATAAGTTACCTGTAATAGAAGACTTAGGAAGTGGAGTATTTATAGATTTATCAAAATATGGATTATCTTATGAACCAACTGTATTAGATTCTATAAGACAAGGTGCGGATGTAGTTACTTTTAGTGGAGATAAAATGCTTGGTGGACCACAAGCAGGTATTATAGTTGGGAAAAAAGAGTATATAGAAAAAATGAAGAAAAATCAACTTACTAGAGCTCTTAGGGTCGATAAGCTTACAATATGTGCCCTTGAAGCAACTTTAAGAATGTACCTAGATGAAACAAAAGCTGTGGAAAACATACCTACTTTAAAAATGTTGACATATACCATTGAAGAATTAGAAGCAAAGGCAAACAAATTATTTGAAAAAATAACTACCTTGAATCTAAATGCTAAAATAAACATAGAAGATGGATTTTCTCAGGTGGGAGGAGGGTCTATGCCTCTTGAAACGATAGCCACAAAGGTAATAACAATAACTCCTGAGCATATGAATGTTTCGTATTTAGAAAAAAAATTAAGACTCAGTGAAGCTCATATAATAGCTAGAGTATATGATAATAAATATGTTTTAGATGTAAGAACTATATTTGATGATGAATTTGATGTAGTAGTTGAGGAATTAAGAAAAGCCTTTAATTAACTAAATTTGAGATAGTAATACTGTTAATTTTAATTGAAAATTAGAAGCATTTAAGCTTTGATAGGGGGCAAAAAATGAAAAACGTAGTAATTGGAACAGCAGGTCATATAGACCATGGAAAAACAACTCTTATAAAAGCATTGACTGGAAGAGAAACTGATACATTAGACGAAGAAAAAAAGAGAGGTATATCAATAAATCTAGGGTTTACTTATTTTGATTTACCAAATAATAGAAGAGCTGGTATCGTAGATGTACCAGGACATGAAAAATTTATAAAAAACATGCTAGCTGGAGCATCAGGACTTGATATAGTTTTACTTGTTGTAGCAGCAGATGAGGGCGTTATGCCACAGACAGTTGAACACTTAGATATTTTAAGTTTTTTAAATATAAAAAATGGAATAGTAGTTTTGACTAAATCTGATACTGTAGACGAAGAATTTAGAGAACTAGTAAAAGAAGATATTTGTGAAAAAATAAAAGGTACTTTTCTTGAAAGTGCAGAAATAATTGAAGTTGATTCTGTATCTAAAAAAGGAATAAATACTCTTATTGAAAAAATAGATAAGATGAGTGAGGCAATAGAAGATAAAAACGAAAATTCTCCAGCAAGACTTAATATAGATAGAGTATTTTCTATAAAGGGATTTGGTACTGTAATAACAGGTACCTTAATAGAAGGAAAGATAAGTATAGAGGATGATTTGGTTATATATCCACAAGTATTAAAAACAAAGATAAGAAGTATACAAGTTCATGGGGAAAATAAAGATACAGCTTATGCAGGACAAAGGACAGCAATCAACATATCAAATGTAAAGGTAGATGATATAAAAAGAGGAGATGTCTTGGCGGCTCCAAATTCATTAGAAGAATCAATGATGTTAGATGTAAGATTATCATTAGTAAATCATTTAGAAAAAGGGATAAGACATTGGGATAGATTGAGATTGTATCATGGTACTAGAGAAATACTTTGTAGAGCAGTTCCACTAGATAAAGATTTAATTGAAAATGGAGAGAATGGATATGTTCAGCTAAGACTTGAAGAAAGTATAGTATCTAAGAAGGGTGATACTTTTGTTGTCAGACGCTATTCTCCAATGGAAACTATAGGTGGAGGTGTGATAATTGACCCATCTCCTAAAAAGCATAAGAGATTTGATGAAAAAGCTATAGAGGCATTAAAAATAAAAGAAAAAGGTGAACTTAAAGATATAATAGAAGAATACTTAAAGAGAAACCTAAAAAATTATCCAAATATAAAAGCAATAATGAGCTATAGTGGTGCTCATGAAGAACATGTAAAAAGAGCTATTGAGATACTTATATCAGAAAATAAAGTATTGCCTATTGGAAACATGTACATGCATATAAATCAATATAATAAACTGAAGGAAAGCACGATAAATCTTTTAAGTGAGTACCATAAGAAGTATAGATTGAGAAAAGGTATGTTAAAAGAAGAAGTAAGGTCCAAGGTAGAAAGTAATTTTAAGACTAGAGAAATGGATATTTTACTAGAAAAATTATCTACAGAAAATATTATAAAAATAGAAAATAATATAATATCATTATTTGATTTTGAAGTTATCTTAAATGACAAACAAAGAGAAATAGCAAAAAAAATAGAAAAAAGGCTAAAATCATGTGGAGTTTCTTCAATATTGACAATAGATGAAGTTTCTGAAGGAAATCATAACTATGCTGAAGTATTAGAGTCAATGATAGGTAACAAAGTAGAGAAATTGGATGATTTGTATATAATGGATAAAGATATTTATGAAGATGCAAAGAATACTTTAATAAATTATATAAAAGAAAATAAGGAAATAACACTAGGAGAATACAGAGATTTGATAGATTCTAGTAGAAAAAATTGTATGATTATATTAGAAAACTTTGATAGAAATAAAATAACTAAGAGAATAGAAAACAAAAGAATTTTGTTTTAGCGGAAAATGTCTGTTTTTGCTTTGAGGTATAAAGAAGGAATTATAATGTCGAGTATCGTATAAATTAATTAGTATAAAATATTAATTAAGAGGAAGTGTAAAGTATTGAAGAATATAATACCTGCTGTGAAACCAGATATAAAAGAAAGAGAAGACATGAGCCTTTTATTTATAATAATGGGCTCAGTGCTTTTGTTATTTATTATAAAAGATACAAATAAATATGAAATTTTACTGCATGCTGTATATGCTACATTCTTAATAGCTACAGGGATGATTATATTTAATACTACAAAATTTAAGGTAGATTCATTTTCTACATTTTTGGGGTTAGTATTTGCAGCAACTGGAGTATTGGAGTGTATATATTTATTTAATTGTTTAGGTGCTAGAGAAGAAGTTATAATTGGAACTAACATTACAATATCAGCAATAACAGATTTATTTCCTATACTAGGTGTGTATTTAAGTTTTAAATTTGTTAAGGATAATAAACAAATTCATTCGAGCATAATTTTATTTGTAGTAGCTGTAGTTTTGACAACATCATCTTTATTCATAATATCTGGAATTTGTAACTCTTTAGACAGAGGGACATTACACTATACCTTAGGGGTTGTTACATCTATATTTATGATAATTGCCTCTATTATGAGTGGAATTGAACTAAACTCAAGTTCAAACGTAAATAAATGGGAATATAGTGAAAAAAAGTTTTTTAATAGAATAATAATAATAACAATCTTATCAAGAGTTCCAAATTTACTACATATAGTAATTGGTAATAGGCATATAGAAGGTATGTTATCACAAATAATAATAAATGTATCATTATACTATTTATATAATTATATAGTATCTAAGAATATTAAGAAAACAGCATTGGAATTACATGATACAAATGAAGAATTAACAATAAAAACGGAAAGTTTGAAAGAAAAAAACAAAAAATTAATATATGAAACAGAAAAAATAGAAGAACTTAAAGAAATACTTATAAAAAGAGAATTACGATTACAGTCTACTTTAGATGTTGCTGTAAATAGTATAGTTGTGTTTAGTAAGGATGGAGAAATTACATATGCAAATAAAAGTTTTAGAAATATTTTTGGAGATTATAAAGAACAAGGTAAATTAAGTAATAAAGTTAAAAATTTTAATGACTTAATAGAAAGCATTAATTATGTATTTATCAATAAAAAAAATATAGAAAAATTTATTGATACAAGTGATAATAAGGTTTACCAAGCTATATTTGCTCCTTTAATCATAGCTACACAAATAGAAGGAGTCTTATGTGTATTAAAGGATAAAACTAAGAAAAAGGAATATGAACGAAAATTTATTGAAGCAAATAAGAGAAGTGAAGACTTTTTAGAAAGTGTTGGAGATGGTATAGTAGTACTTGAAGGTAGTAATAAAATATATGTAAATAATGCATGTAGACAAATATTTAAAGAGACGTTAGAAAATATCGATTTTTCATCAATATGTAAAAGTGAAGAAAGTATAGAAAAAAGGTATGTAATAGAGGGTGAAGTAAAATATGTAGAGATGAGTTTTTCTCATTATAATAATGAAGGAACTTATAAAACTATTATTGTAATACGTGATACAACTTCTCGAAAGATATCACAAATAAAACTTGAAGAAAGTCAATCATCTTATTCAAGATTTATAGATATACTACCTGATGGTATATGCTTGTTAAGAGAAGACTTAAGTGTAAATTATGCAAATAAGTCATTTTTAGATATGCTATCTTTTACAAGTATAGATGATGTAAAAGATTCTAATATTAAGATATTAATGAATGCAAATACTGAAGAAAAAATAAAATTTACTGAAAATATGACTAAAGTTTTAAATGAAAATAAAAGTATACTTCTACTAGAATATGAATTAATAAATAATTATGATGATATAGTAGAAGTAGAATTAAGTGCATTACCTTTTGCGATATATAACACTAGATATATAATGCTTATTATAAAAGATTTAGCACATAAAAAATACTCTGAACAAGCTGAAAAAGAGTTGCTTGAAAGATTTAAAACAGATAAAATAAAAACTGAGTTTTTCGCAAATATGTCTCATGAGTTAAAAACACCATTAAATGTTATATCAAGTTCAAATCAATTGGTAGATTCTTTTTATAGAAGCGAAAAAATAAAAGACTATAATAATAATATTAAATCTCATGTTGATTTAGTTAGACAAAGTTCCTATAGACTTCAAAGATTGATAAATAATATTATAGATTTGACAAAGATGGAGTCAGGGTTTTATACACTTAAACTTGCAAAATACAATATTGTATCTGTAATAGAAGATTTGTTTATGAATATAGAAGAGTATGCAAGTAGAAAAGATATAAGAATTCTATTTGATACAGAGCTTGAAGAAATCAATGTTTATGTAGACAAGGCTGAAATTGAGAGAATTATGCTAAATCTATTATCAAACTGTATTAAATTTACTGATAATGGAGGATGGATATATGTAAACATTTATTATAAAATAGATAAAGTAATCATAAGTGTTAAAGATACTGGCGTTGGTATACCTCAAGATAAATTGGAGTTGATTTTTGAAGAGTTTTCACAAGTTGACAAGACTTTATCTAGAAACACTGAAGGAAGTGGAATAGGACTTGCTATAGTTAAGAACCTAGTAAGTCTTCATGGTGGAGATATAGAAGTAATAAGTGAAGTTAATAAGGGTACAGAATTCTTAATTTCACTGCCAATGAAAAGTTTTAGTAATGAGTACTATACAGAAGATAAGAGAATATATAATCTTCAGGAAAAAATAAAAATAGAATTTTCTGATATATATTATTAAAAATTTATTATAATTGTAAAAATAACATATTCTATATTTAGTATAGTATACTATAAAAGCTAGACTATCATAAAAAGGAGTTTTTATGTTAGTCTAGCTTTTGTTAAAGTTAAATGTATTTTGTATCTATATGTGGGAGCATATAATTTCTAAATTACCTTCAAATCCAAAATCTCCAAAGCTATTTGGTAATATAAAATGCATACCTTTTTTTAAATCATATTCTATAGAATTGTGTATCAATTTACCAGCTCCATCAAGTACACTGTACAAAGAAAAAGGTGTGTTGTGAGTAAAATTACATTTTCCAAAAATGTCTAATTTATAAACACTAAAAAATTCATTTGATACAAATGTTGTACATTTAAAGCTTGGTGTTGATACAGTTTTATAATCAGTATCAAAATTTGTATGAGGGACATTTGTAACTTCTATTGATTTTTGAACATGAAGTTCACGTTTATTTCCTAAGTTATCGGTTCTATCATAATCATAAACTCTATAAGTGGTATCTGAATTTTGTTGAGTTTCTAAAATTAATGTTCCTTTACATATAGCATGTATAGTTCCGCTTGGAACATAGAAAAAGTCACCTTTTTTTATATTAACTTTTCTAAGCAGTTTGTCCCACTCATTATTATTTATCATTTCTATAAATTCTTCACGAGATTTTGCATTGTGACCTATTATAATTTCTGCATCCTCAGAACAGTCTATTACATACCAACACTCTGTTTTACCTAATTCTCCATTTTCATTTTTTTGAGCATATTCATCATTTGGATGAACTTGAACCGATAAATTGTCATTGGCATCTAGTATTTTTGTAAGTAAAGGGAATTTATCTCCAGGTGTATTACCAAACAATTCTCTATTTTTCTCCCATAATTCAGATAGCTTTTTATCTTTATATTCTCCATTCTCTATCAGACAATCTCCATTTTTATGAGAACTTATAGCCCAACATTCACCTGTTGTTGGTGATTTTATCTCATAGTTAAATTTATCTCTAAGTGCAGTGCCACCCCATATTCTATCCATAAAAATAGGTTTTAAAAATAATGGTTCCATAATATTGTTCCTCCTATGATATTAAATTTATCCTACAAATAATTATATATAAATAGATTATAAAATCAATAGTAAAAAAGTTTTGTCCCTTGAAATGACATAAAGTATAAGGAGTTATGAAACAAGATAAACTATGATATATAATATAAAGGTTTAAATTGGAGTGATAATCATGGAGAGATTTAAAGAAGAAAATCAAAAATATAAAAAAGAATTCTTGAAATTGTTGGAGGCATGGGTAAGTATACCTTCCTTTTATGATAAAAATACTGTATCTAAAGATATGCCTTTTGGAAAAGGTGTATATGATGCATTAAACTGGTTTGAAAATTTAGGTAGAGAAAACAATTTCACTGTTAAAAATATAGATAATCATGCTGTTTATATTGAATATGGAGATGGTAAAGATTATATAGATATATTTGGACATTGTGATGTTGTAAATCCAGGAGAAGGATGGGATAGTGAGCCATTTAAGCTAGATATTATAGGTGATAAATTAGTTGCTAGAGGTGTTTCAGATAATAAGGGTCCTATGATAGCAAATTTTTTGGCATTAAAAATGATAAAAAGTCTAAATATAGATTTAAAGAGAAAAGTTAGATTAATTGCTGGAGGAAATGAAGAAAGTGGATTTAAGTGCATAAAGCACTATTATAGCAAAGAACCACATGGTGTATATGGATTTACCCCAGATGCTAAATTTCCTGTACTAAATGGAGAAAAGGGTGGAGCAATAATAAAGCTAATGCTGGATATAGATGATAAATATCTAGATTTAAGTGGTGGAATAGAGTTTAATACAATTCCAGATAAAGTGTATATAAAAAATATTAAAAATTTAAGTAATGACTATATAAATTTTGATTTTAATAATGTTTCAATAAGTTTTAATGATGGTAAGTATATTGTGAATGGGAAAGGTGGACACTCATCTAAACCTGAAAAAGCAATAAATCCCATATTAGATACAATTAAAGTTTTAGCAGAAAATCTTGATGAAGATTGGGCAAAAGACTTGTATAAGCTAATAAATAAAGATAATATAGATGGAAAACTGTTTGGCTTAAATGTTGAAGGGAAATGTGGAATTCTATCAATGGTTCCGACAATAATAAATATAAAAGATGGAAAGCTTGAAGTAATTTTAAGTGTTAGATATCCTGAAGTATTGACAGTTGAAGAGATAATAGAAAAATTTGATTTGTATATAAAAAGAAATAATATTAATAAATTTGAGTTTATTGGGGAAAATTTAAAGCAAGCAAATTATATAGATGAGAATTCAAAACTTGTAGAGAGTTTACATGAGATATATGTAAAGTATTCTGGAGACTCAAAAAGTGTTGTTAGAGTAACCAGTGCAGGAAGCTATGCAGCTGAAATGAAGAACTCAGTAATATTTGGGTGTGAATTTCCTGATGGTAGTTTTGGAAATGTTCATAGTGCAAATGAATTTGCCAGCTTAGATAGATTTATAACTGCGATAGGTATCTATGCGGAGGCAATAGTTACATTATGTAATAATATATAAATACAAAATGTCCCTTATATAGACATATTATATATACAATTAAAATTTTATTTGATATATAATTGAAATCAAAGAGAAGGTGATACAATGATAACTAAGAAACATGCAGTAATAGTAAAAAGTTTAAGCAATAAAGATGGATATATGACATCAAATGAACTAGCTATTAAATTAGATGTATCTACTAAAACTATTAAAAGATATATAGCAGATTTAAATGGTATTTTGAGTAAGTATGATTTAGAAATCGATTCTTCAAGAGGCATAGGATATAAGTTAAGTGGCTCTAAAACTAACATAGCAAAGGCTGTTAAAGAAGCAAATAAATATATAAATGGTTTCTTGGATGATTCTGAAGAAGCAAGGATATCAAATATAATATGTATGCTGATTAACAGAAATTATATGAGTATAGAAGTAATGGCAGAAGAATTAAATCTAAGTATAGCAGCCATAAATAAATTGTCTAGTAAGCTTAAAAGAAAACTTGAAAAGTATGACTTAGTTATAAAATCTAAACCTTATTATGGAAGCTATATATATGGTGAAGAAATTAATATAAGACAGTTGATTACTGATTATGCAATAAAGTTGGATGAGAAGAGTAAAATCAAAGTATTTTTGGATGATATCAGTGAAAACGATATAAATTGCATAGAAAGTATTTTAGAAAAGCATTTAAGAGAAAAAGAAACAATAATTTCAGATAAAGATTTTAATCTTTTACTTTCAAAAATAATAGTTTCTGTGTTTAGAAGTAAGAGAGGTCATAGTAAAAATATAAATTTAATAGATACAGGATATAGATTTCATAATTACAGTTTTATAGAAAAGCTTATGAAAGAAATATCTGATAAGGTTGGATTTAAACTTATTGAAGATGAAGTAATTTATATTTCAAATTATTCTGGTGTAATAGCATATAGAGGTGCACAGGGAATAAAAAATGCAAGTGAAATTGAAGAAAGAATAAGTTGTGTTATAAGTAGTGCTCTTCAAGATATACTACTTATCTCAGGAAGTGATTATACAAAAGATGAAGAGTTTATGATAGCGATATCTGACCATATAAAGAGGTTTTTAAATAGAGCAAAAGCTAATATAAAATCTAATAATCCACTACTTCATCAAATAAAAGAGAAATTTCCAATAGCTTTTAACTTAGCTGTGTTTTTATCAAATAAGATAGAAACTGAATTTAATTTAAAATTAGATGAGGATGAACTTGGATATATAGCTATTCATTTTGCTGCTTCAAATGAAAGAATGAAAAAAAATACAAGTAAGAAAATTTGTATAGTTTGTCACTATGGTATAGGTACAGGTCAGCTTCTTTCTGAAAAATTAAAGCAAAATATAAGTGATTTAAATGTTGTAGGTGTTTATCCATTTAGATATCTTGATATGGCAATAAGTCAAGATGTTGATTTGGTAGTATCGACGGTTGAATTAAAAGGATATGAAAAGCCAGTACTATATATAGAAAATATTTTTGATGATAGCGTAATTGAAAACGTAAACAAAGCCTTTTATGAAAAGGAAGAAAGAAGAAAAATAATAAGTAATATGTTTGATGAAAGAGCTTTTTTCAGTATAAAAGCAAATACAAAAGAAGAAGTTATACTTTCGCTTTCAAACAAGTTAAAAGAAAGAGACTTTATAGAAGAAAGTTCAATAAAAAGCATAATAGAAAGAGAAAATATTTCATCAACTGAAATAGGAAATCTAGTAGCTATACCTCACACAATAGTGAAGGGAGATAAAAAATCTATAATCGGAGTTGGAATACTTGAAAATCCAATAATTTGGGATAAACAAGAAGTTCAACTAGTATTTATGGTATTTTTTAATACTAAAGAAAAACATAATTTTTCAATATTTAAATACCTTTACAATTTTATAAAAGATGAGGGTGGTGTAAGAGGAATTATTAAAATATGTGACTTTGATAAATTAATGGCACTAATAGGTAATTAAGGAGGAAATTAACAATGGGAACAAACATATTTAACAAAGAATATGTATTTTTAAATACTGAGGCTAAGTCTAAGGTTGAGGTTTTAAAATTTATAGCAAAGAAAGCTAAAGAATTAAATTTAACAGAAGATGAAAATCTAGTATATGAAGGTTTAATAGCTAGAGAAGAGCAATTTACTACAAATCTAGGAGAATCTATAGCAATACCTCATACTAAAAATGATGCAATTGAAAATCCAGCAGTAGTGGTACTAAAGTTTAATGATGATGTTGTTTGGAACGAAGGTGAGGACAATGTCAAATTGGCAATAAGTTTACTTATGCCAGGAAAAAGTAAAGAAAACATACACCTTAAATTATTATCATCTCTTTCAAGAAAATTAATAAATAAAGATTTTAAAGATTCTCTTTTAAAGAGTGATAATGTGGAAGAAATCGCTAATTTAATAAATGAAGCTTTAGGTTTATAGATAAATACTAAGGTTAAAATAAAAAAATAATTAAAGTAAATAGGAGGAATTTAAAATGAATAAAAAATTAGTAGCATTATGTGCTTGTCCAATGGGACTAGCTCACACTTTTATGGCAGCAGAAGCAATAGAGCAAGCTGCAAAGGCATTAGGTTATGAAGCAAAAGTTGAAACTCAAGGTGCAGATGGTGTGCAAAATGAATTAACAAGAGAAGACATATTAGGAGCAACTATGATAATACATGCAGTAGCAATAACACCAGAAGGTATGGAAAGATTTGATGGTTGTGAAGTTTATGAGGTTGAATTACAAGAAGCTATAAAGAATGCAGAAGGTGTTATAAAGGAAATAGAAGAGGATTTAGGAATATAATAAATTTACTGTGGAGGAAATAGAATGGCAATCAAGAAAAAAGTTATAAACAGTTCAGGTGCTTCTACAACAGGAGGCAATAACGCAGGAAAAACTACTCCATCTAATCCAACTCAATCAAAGGGAAATGGAAAGTGGAAAGAAGTTAGTAAACATATAATGACAGGTATATCGTATATGATACCAGTCTTAGTAATGGGTGGACTTATAGGAGCTTTATCTCAATTAATACCATATGCAATATTAGGACTTGACCCATCTGTAGGTATAGTTGATGCTATGAACTCAGGTGAATTTACAGGATTTAAGCTTAGTCTTTTAAACATGGCACAATTAATGTCAAACTTCGGATTTACTCTGTTTGGATTTGCAATACCACTATTTGCAGCATTCTGTGCAAATTCTATAGGTGGAAAAACAGCCTTAATCGCAGGATTTATAGGTGGATATGTAGCTAATAAACCTGTAGGGGTACCACAATTCGTAGATGGACAATGGACAGAAGTTGTACCAGTTGCATCAGGATTCTTAGGTGCAATATTAATAGCATTTATAATAGGATATTTTGTAAAATGGTTAAATAAATCTATAAAAGTTTCTCATAACTGGTTAGCTTTTAAAACAACATTTTTAATACCACTAATAGCATCATTAACTTGTATGGTATTGATGATATTTATAATAACTCCATTTGGTGGATTAATTAATGAAAGTATGAAAAACTTCTTAACAGCAGCAGGAGCAGCAGGAGAGTATGTATATGCAACAGCTTTAGCAGCAGCTACAGCATTTGACTTAGGTGGACCAATAAATAAAGCAGCAGGATTCGTTGCACTTGGTTTGACTACAGAAAATGTATTACCAATAACAGCAAGAACAATAGCTATAGTTGTTCCTCCAATTGGATTAGGACTTACAACTTTATTAGATAAAAGATTAGTAGGAAGAAGAGTATATGATAGACAATTCTATCAAGCAGGAAAAACTTCTATATTCCTATCATTTATGGGTATATCAGAGGGAGCGATACCATTTGCACTTGAGAGACCAGGTTTTGTTATACCTTTAAATATAGTAGGAAGTATAATAGGAGCTATTACAGGTATAATTTTAGGGGCAATTCAGTGGTTCCCAGAGTCGGCTATATGGGCATGGCCTTTAGTAGATAACTTATTTGGATATGTAATAGGTATAGCAGTTGGTGCTATATTCATAGCTGTAGGGAATGTATTTTACAGAAATAAATTAATAAAAGATGGTAAACTTGTTGTAGATTATATTGATTAATTTATAAATTTTACTATCTAGAATAACTTTGGCTGGTAATATTGATTGAAACAATATTACCAGCCTTACCTATATGACTAATTAAGGGTGGTGAAGATAAAATTATGAATAAAATAGAAAAAATAAGAAAGTATCTTAAAGAGTATAATATAGATGGAATTCTTATTAATAGTTCTACCAATAAGTTTTATATTGGAAATTTATTTAGTTCATCAGGTTATGTTTTTATAACGAAAGATAAACAATATATAATAGTAGATTTTAGGTACTTTGAAGAAGTTAAAAGAAAATCAGATTTATTTGATGTTATATTAATGGATAAAAATAGAACGTATTTTGACATAATTAATGATATTTGTAGAAATAAAAATATAAAAGAAATTGGCTTTGAAGGAAGTGAAGTATCTTTTGACTCATATAAAAGTATGAGTAACAAGTTAAATGTAACTTTAAAATCAGTTGATTTATCTACTCTAAGAAAAGAGAAAGATGAAGATGAAATAAAATATATAAAAAAAGCTTGTAAAATAGTAGATGCTACATTTTATCATATAATTGACTTTATAAAAGTTGGTATGAGTGAAATGCAAGTAGAAAATGAAATTGTACGATTTATAAAAGAATTAGGTGGACAAAAAGAGTCATTTGATACTATAGTTGCATCTGGTTTGAGAGGAGCCTTACCTCATGGAAAAGCAAGTGAAAAAATTATAGAGTATGGAGATTTTGTTACATTCGATTTTGGAGCAAAGTACAATAATTATTGTTCAGACATTACTAGAACTATTTGTATGGGAACTACAGATAAGGAGCTTGAAAAAATATATAATATAGTAAAGAAAGCTAATGAAGAGTGTATAAAGGTTTTAAAGTCAGGTATGACTACTGGTGAAATAGATAAGGTTGCAAGAGATATAATTGGTTCATATGGATATGGTGATAATTTTGGTCACAATTTGGGGCATGGAGTAGGTATTATGGTTCATGAGTATCCAGCATTAGCTCCAGAATCAAATGAAGTATTAAAAGAAGGTATGATTGTAACTATAGAGCCTGGTATATATGTACCAGAACTTGGAGGAGTAAGAATTGAAGATGATGTACTTATAACTCAAGATGGATGTATGAGACTTACTACATCTACCAAAGATTTAATAGTAATAAATTAAAAATAAATTATAGCTAAGTATTTTTATAATAATAAGAAAAGACGAGGTAAATTTAAATGTATAATTTTGATGATAGACCAGATAGAGTAAGTGAAAAGTGTAGAAAGTGGGACTTAAACATTATAAAAGATAAATTTGGAGATATTAAAGAAGATTTTGTGCCAATGTGGATTGCTGATATGGATTTTAAAATACCAACAGAAATAGAAAATAAATTTATTGAAGCTGTAAAAAGAGGTGTATTTGGATATACATACTGTTATGACGAATTTTATGATTCAGTTATTGGGTGGCAAAAAGATATGCATAAAGTAAATGTAGAGAGAGAATGGATTACATTGACTTATGGAACTGTGTCAACACTTCACTATGTAGTACAAGCTTTTTGTAAAAAAGGAGATAGTATAATATTAAATACACCAGTTTATGACCCATTTGAATCATCAGCTAAAAAGCAGGGTGTAAATGTAGTTTGTAATACATTAGATGTGATAAATGATAGATATTATATAAATTTTGATAGATTAGAATCTCAAATTAAAGAAAATAAACCTAAGCTAATGATGTTTTGTACACCACATAATCCATCAGGAAGAATTTGGTCAATTGAAGAAATGACGAAAGTAGCAATTATATGTAAAGAAAATAATGTTATTTTAGTTGCAGATGAAGTACATGCAGAGCATATTCATTATGGAGAATTTAATTCTATTCTTAAGCTTGAAAGGGAACTTTTAGAAAATATTATCCTATTGACATCACCAAATAAAGGTTTTAATCTTGGAGGATTAAAGACTTCTTATTCAATAGTCATAAATAAGGATATAAGAGATACTTTTAGAAATAAATTAAAACAAAATTCTATAACTTCTCCAAATGTGTTTGGAATAATAGGATTAATAACAGCTTATGATGAGTGTAGAGAGTGGTTAAGTGGTGTAAATAAATATATAAAATCAAATTATGAACTTTTAGAAACTTGGGTAAATAAATATAGTAAGATAAGATTGATGAAGATGGAATCATCTTACTTAGCTTGGATGGATATAAGTGGATTAGGTATAAGTGCAAGTGAGTTTACAGATAAGTTGGCTATAGATACAGGAGTATTGTTAGAAGATGGAAGTCATTTTGTAAAAGATGGTGAGAACTATGTTAGAATAAATTTAGGAACTCAAAAAGAAAACGTAATTGAAGCTTTAAATAGAATGGATTTGTTTGTAAAGTCACTATAAAAAGTTAGTTGTATTATTTATTGAAAATATAAAAATGTAGGTTGTTGTAGGGATATACTAAAAAACATCAAAAAATAAGGTTTATAGACAACAAGATGTAATTCAATTGTAAAAGTAAATATATTTAATGATAGGCATTTCTGATGAAATGTCTATTTTTATATATGTTTTGTAAAGTTTCCTTTACAAAAATAAAAGCAAGTGCTATATTATAGATGTAAAGGAAACTTTACAAAAAGGAGGAAATATTTTTGAAAAACCGTGTAGAAGATTTAAGAAAGAAAAAAGGTCTTAATCAAGAGGACTTTGCAAAAATTCTTAAGGTTTCAAGGCAGACGATTAGTTCTATTGAAAATGGAAAATATAATCCATCTTTAGAACTTGCATTTCAAATATCTGATTTTTTTGAAATGTCGATTGAAGAAATATTTTTATGGAAGGAGATATAGTTCATGGAAAAGAGAAATTTAAGAATAGGAATTGTATTTGTAGTTTTAGGTGTTACTTTCTTGTTTCTTTGTTTAATGACTGGTAATAAGTTAGGTTCTTTGTTTGCTGGATTAGCAGGAGGATTTGGATTTGGTGGAATTTCTGCAATTTATCGATATTTTTACTGGAATAAGCATAAAGAGGAATACAAAGAAAAGCTTGAAGCAGAAGACATCAATCTTCATGATGAAAGGAATGTTATGTATAGAGATAAAGCAGGAAGATATGCTTATATTGTGTGTATGATAATAATTCCTATATCTGCTTTTGTTTTCTCTGTACTACATGCCTTAGATATATACAACTCATTGGTAATCATTATATATCTATCTGTTTTATGGATTGTTTTGTATGTTGTAGGTGTTATTTATTATCGAAAGTTAAAGAATAATGGGTAGTGTTTTATATAAATTAAACTATAAATATGGTATATACATAAGTACAATTTGTTTTAGACTACTTAGTATATACCATATTTTATATAAAACTTAAATTTACATTAGTTATATTAGAGTTATTTAAATTTGTATGTATAAATTTGTATGCATAATAGATATAGTTATTATTTAAACTCACTATTTATTGAACTTTTCAATAGAAAAAGCCTTGTCTGTAAGTTTAAAATTATTTTGTATGCCATTAGTTAAATATACTTTTTTATCTTTGGTTATAAATATAGCATCTACATTATCAATACTATTAATTAAAACCATGCCTTTTTCAAGTCCAAGTCCAAATGTAGAAGTGGATAAAGCATCACAATTAATAGATTTATCAGATATTATTGTAACACTACTTAAGTTGTTCTCAAAAGGGTATCCTGTAAATGGATTTAACATATGGTGATATATTTTGCCATCTTTTTCTATAAATCTCTCATAAATTCCAGATGTAACAACAGATTTATTTGTAGTTTCTATATTTCCTATAGATTCTCCATTTTTGCTAGTTGGGTCTTGAATACCAATTTTAAAAGGTTTGTTATTTTTGCTATCTTCTAGAGTAAATATATTACCTCCCAAGTTTACTAAAGCTTTTTTTACACCTTCTGATTTCAAATAGCCTACGATTTTATCAGCAGCATATCCTTTAGCTATTGCCCCTAAATCAATTTTCATATCTTCTTTAGCTAATTTTATAGATTTATTTTTTTCATCTAATATAATATTTTTGTAATCAATGAGAGGAAGAAGTTCGTTTATCTCAGAGTCATTTGGGATTTTAGCCTTGTCTGTTCCAATTGCCCATAGATTGGATAGTGGACCAATTGTTATATCAAAGTATCCATTTGACAACTTAGAGTATTCTATAGCCTCTTGTACAACAAAAAATGTATCATCAGAAACTTTGACAAAATCTTTACCAGCATTATCATTTATTTTAGAAACATCGCTTCCTGGTATATGAGTACTCATCTTGTTATCAATATATCTTAAAATTGAATCACATTCATTTAAAATTTTATCACTTTTTGATTCTTTTGTATTAAATATAGTAACTTCATTTACTGTACCAAGGTAATAGCTTGTCTTACTATATTTAGTATTTTGACTTGAACTCCTAAAAAATGAAAATAAAATTAATGCTAAAATCAATATCACAAAAATAAATGTGATTTTTTTCTTATTCATGGTATATTCCTCCTATGAAATTGTGTTATTATCTTATTATAGCATAATTTCATAGGAGGACAAAAAATGAAGAAAAAAGACATTCTTCTTATTTTAGGTGTTTTGATTGTTATCACAGCATGTTATGGAATAATAACTGTTATAAATTCTAAAAATGCTGGAAGTATTGAAATTTATGTAGATAATAAATTGTATAAGACTGTTTCAATAAATGCCAAAGAAGAATTTAAAATAGAAAATAGAGGAGGGTACAATATAGTTAAAATTCACGACAAAGGTGTAGAGATAATAGATGCTTCATGTCCTGATAAGGTGTGTGTACATACAGGTTTTATAAACAAACCAAGCCAAAGTATAGTTTGTATACCTAACAGAGTGAGCATAAAAATAAATACTAATGAAAAAAATGACAATCAAGAGGATATAATTTCTAAATAAAACAATAAATAAAAATAGCTGAAAGGAATTGGTGATAACTATGGTTAATTTAGGAAACGATTGGAATGAATTATTAAAAGAAGAATTTGAAAAAGAATATTATTTAAATTTAAGAAAATTCCTTATAGATGAATATAAGACACGTCAAATTTTTCCTAATATGCATAACATATATGAAGCTTTAAAACACACTTCATATAAAGATACAAAAGTTTTAATACTAGGACAAGACCCCTACCATGGAGATAATCAAGCTCATGGTTTAGCTTTTTCAGTTCAACCACAAGTAAAAACTCCACCATCTCTATTAAATATGTACAAAGAGTTAAAAGAAGATTTAGGATGTTTTATACCTAATAATGGATACTTAATGCCTTGGGCAGACCAAGGTGTTTTACTTTTAAATACAGCACTTACTGTTAGAGCACATGAAGCTAATTCTCATAAAAATAAAGGGTGGGAAATTTTCACAGATAGAGTGATTTCTATTTTAAGTGACCGTGAAGACCCAGTAATTTTTGTATTGTGGGGAAGTAATGCACGTAAAAAAGTAGAATTGATTGATACAAGTAAGCATTATATTTTGGAAGCACCTCATCCAAGTCCATTATCAGCAAGTAAAGGTTTTTTTGGATGTAAGCACTTTTCCAAGATAAATGAAATTCTCGAAAAGCTAGGAAAAGAACCTATCAATTGGCAGATAGAAAATATATAAAGATAAAAGGTAACAAAACGATAACAAAACAACAATAAACAATGACATTGTTGTAACTAATAGAAATATGCTTTAATAGTTGAAAATACTATATATGCATATTTCTATTTTTTTGTCAAGTTGACAACTCTTGAAAAAATAGTTACAATTTAGTTACACAAAAAACAAAAAAGAAATTTACGAAGCAGAATATTACGAAGCAAAATATATAGTGTAAAAAATTTGAGGGAGGAAATTTTATATGAATTTAAAGAAATTGAGTAATGTTAAAGTCTCGGCAATGGCGGTTGTTTTATCAGTTGGAATTTTATCAGGATACTCTGCACTTAATAAACAAGTAACATTGGTAGTAAAAGGAGAAGAGAGAACTGTATCTACATTTAGCTCTAATGTAGGAGACCTTTTGGAAGCTCAAAACATTAGCTATGATGGAAATGATATAGTTAGTTTGGATGTAAATTCAAAGTTATCTAATGGAGATAAAATAGAAGTAATTGATGTTAAGGAAAAAACAGTTGTAGAGACTAAAGACATTCCATTTGAAGTTACAGTTGTTGAAGATAGCTCTTTGTCAAAAGGAGATTCTAAAGTTAAAGAAGAAGGAAAATCTGGTAAAAGTGAATTAGTATATAAAGAAACTTATCACAATGGTAAGAAAGTAGAAAAGGAATTTGTGAAAAAAGTTGTTACATCTGAGCCAGTTAATAAAGTTGTAAATAAAGGAACAAAAGTAGAAATGCAAGTAGCTTCATCAAGGGGAGAAAGTTCAAGAAGGATGGCTTCATCTTCTTCAAGTAGCAGTAGTAGTAACAATGGTAGAAGTATGAGAGTTGTAGCAACTGCATATTCTGGTCATAGTATAACTGCAACAGGAACAAAGCCTAAGTGGGGAACAATAGCTGTAGACCCTAAGGTTATACCATATGGAACGAAAGTATATATACCTCAATTTGATATGGTATTTACTGCTGAAGACTGTGGTGGTGCAATAAAAGGAAATAAAATTGATATATTTATGAATGATTCAAAAACAGTTTATAACTGGGGAAGAAAAACTATAGATATACGTATATTAAAATAATTAAATAATTTGTATTTATACTGGAAATTATATTTTGATTAAATAGAGGAAAAATTCTTTATAGATAATTAAAATATGGTTTCCAGTTTTTAAGTCTATAAATATAATAAGCAGATATATAAATATTAATTGTTATAGATAAAGACTATTTAAAATATGATTTACTATCAAATTAATCTATAAAAATTGTTGCAAAGAGTCAAAATATATGATATTATAGATTTCGTTGAGAAACGTTTCATTATGGGAGTGGATGGGTGCCGGTGTGCCCTCTAGTCTTCAAAACTAGTATGAGGGGTTAAGAGCCTCTTAGGTGGGTTCGATTCCCACGCATTCCCGCCAGTATAAAGGGTATCTTTTAATATTAAAAGATACCCTTTTGAATTTAAAAATTATTTTGAGATAATTTACTTTTAGTGATATATTTTTAGTGACATATAATATTTAGTATTATATAATGGAAATTATCTAATACTAATATTATGTATATAAAAGTCTAGGAGAGTGGAAAATGGAAAATAACTTTACAACGAGAACTAGTTTTCTAGTTGGAGATGATGGGATAGAAAAACTTAAAAATTCAAATGTAATAGTATTTGGAGTTGGAGGAGTAGGTAGTTTTACTGTTGAAGCTTTAGCAAGAGCTGGAGTGGGTAATCTCACTATTGTCGATTTTGATGATGTAGATATAACAAATATAAATAGACAAATACCAGCACTACATTCAACTGTGGGAAAATATAAAGTTGATGTTATGGAAGAAAGGATTTTAGATATAAATCCTAATATTAATATAAAAAAAATAAGAAATCTTTATAATAAAGATACTAGCAGTGAAATATTAATTGAAAAATATGATTATGTTGTGGATGCAATAGATATGGTAAGCTCAAAGATACATTTAATTGAAACATGTGAAAAAAAAGGTTTAAAAATAATAAGCTCTATGGGGATGGGAAATAAATTAGACCCAACTAAAATAGTTGTTACTGATATACACAAAACAAGTACTTGTCCTCTAGCTAAAGTCATGAGAAAAGAGCTTAGAGACAGAGGAATTAAAAAATTAAAGGTAGTATATTCAACTGAACAACCAATAGAACTTAAAAAGAAAGTTATTAATGGTAAAAAGGTAACACCAGGTAGTGTATCATTTGTGCCATCTGTTGGAGGATTAGTAATTGCATCTGTAATAGTTAATGAATTATTAGGGGAATAAATGTTAAATGTTTTATTTATAAATTTTATAGACACATTTTAAAGGCTAAAAGCATCAATATAAAACCATTTTATGTTGATGCTTTTAGCCTAGTTCTGTTATGTAGTTACAGTTTTATTTCTTATGTTAAGTGTCTATTTTATATTTGTGTTTTGTAAATATCATTTTACCATCACTATAAAAAACAATATCACCTATTTTATCTGTCCTATAAATTGATATATTGTTTTGTTTTAAATTATTGATAACTTCTTTATGAGGATGACCGTATTGATTTTTATATCCACATGATATTGCGGCTATATCTGGATGAATTTTTTCAATAAATTCTGACGTAGTTGATGAATTGCTTCCATGATGACCTATTTTTATAAAATTGATATTATCTAATTTAAAATAATGTAAAATTTCTTTTTCAATTGGTTCTTCAGCATCGCCCATAAATAAAAATGAGGTGTCATTAAAGTTTAATTTAAAAACTATTGAATTTAAATTAGATTCTTCTTGTATATATGAAGGACTTAATACATATATATTTATATTGTTATCAATATTTAAAACATCATCTCTGTATAGATACTGAATAGATAGGTTTTTATCATTACAAGAACTTATTAGGTTTTGATAAGCTTCACTTTCTGTTGATTGTTCAGGCATATAGATGGAGTTTACATTAAATTTTTTTATGACATTATCAAGACTACCTATATGGTCGGAATCTGGGTGTGTGGCTATTATTATATCGATGGTTTTTATTCTTTTTTGTTTCAAGTAACTAGTAACTATATTTCCACTATCTTCATCACCTCCATCAATTAATATATTTTTCTTTGTAGGTGTTTGTACTAAAAGACTATCACCTTGTCCAACATCTATCATATGTATAGATAGTAGAGATTTTTTGTCACAACCACTTAAAAGTGATATTATAATAAGTGTTAATAAAAAAATTTTATTTCTCAATAAAAAATCACTCCAGTCATTACATGTTTATATAATTTTATGATGGGTAATATAAGATATATGGGAACTATCCTATTTTATATTTTAGACAATATAAGTGAAATTAATACCATAACTAAATTGGAGTTTTTATAGATACAAAATAAAATTTTAAAAAATTAAGCAATAAAAAGGTAGGAGGATTTTATGTTTTTCAAAGATATTGAACTAAATTCAAAAAAGGAGCTAGACCCTTATTTTGATTTAGTAGATTATGAAGCTTGTGAGTACTGTTTTAGTACTTTATATATGTGGCAACATGTTTATAAGACAGGATATTATATAGGTGAAGATTTTGCTGTTTTAGTTGGTGAATACGAAGGAGATAGTTTCTCAATATTACCACTTGCTAAAAAAGACAAACTTCCAGAAGTTGTAGATTTTGTACTTGAGTATTTTTCACATAACAACAAAAAAATATACTTAAGAGGTATTACTACTGAAGTGGTAGAATTTCTAAAAGAAAAATACCCAAATAGATTTGAGTATATAGAAGAAAGAGATTTATTTGACTATATCTATGATGCAGAAAGTTTAAGAACATTAGCTGGAAAAAAGAATCAAAAGAAGAGAAATCACATTAATTATTTCTTAAAAGAATATGCAGGTAGATATGAAGCAAGATTATTAGATAAAGAAAACTTCAATGAATGTTTAGTATTAATGAAAGAATGGGAAAGTAACAAAGAAGAAAATAACGAATTTGATGAAAGCATGGATGATGAATTGGTTGGTATCAAAAAGATATTTAACAATTACGATATTTTAAAAGATAAAGTAAAAGTGTTTGGTGTATATGTGGATGGAAAATTAGAAGCATTTAGTATCGGAGAGCTTTTAAATAAAAACATGGCATTAATTCATATAGAAAAAGCCAATCCTGATATAAGAGGCTTATATCCATTTATAAACCAACAATTTTTAGTAAGTGAATTTGAAGATGTTGAATTTGTAAATAGAGAAGAAGACTTAGGTATTGAAGGTCTGAGAAAAGCTAAACTTTCTTACCACCCTTGTAGATTTGTTGAAAAGTACAGTGTTAGGGAGGCTTAATAAACTATATGGAGATTAGGTATGCTAAAGACGAAGAAATAGAAAGTATAAAAGAAATATGGAGTTATTGCTTTAATGACAGTGAAAGTTTCATGAAATACTATTTTAATGATAAATATAAATATGAAAATACTGTAATAGCTTTAGATGAAGGAAAAATTGTTTCCTCTCTTCAGCTAAACCAGTATAAATTAAGCTTAAATAGTAAGGTATACAATACATCGTATGTAGTAGGGGTTTCTACACTTCCTGAGGGGAGAGGAACTGGTTATATGAGTAAAGTTATTAAATTTACTTTAAATGAGTTGTATAAGAAAGGACAACTAGTATCTATATTAATGCCAATTGACTATAGACTTTATAGAAGATTTGGATATGAGCATTGTTATGACCAAATTGAATATACTATCAAAACAGATGATTTAAAAAATTTCAAGGCAAATGGAAAAATGATAAAAGCTGATTTATCACAAATTGATGATTTAATTAAAATAGATAAAGTATTTTTAAATGAGGTTAATGGTAATGTGTTAAAAGATGAACATTATTATGAAAACTTATTTAAAGAAATCCAAAGTGAAGACGGACATTTATATATCCATGAAGGTAATGAAAAAGATGGATATATAATTTATTTTCTTCAAGGAGATAAAATGTTTGTCAGAGAGCTATTTTATAAAAACATAGATGCTCTTAAATCAATGCTTAAATTTATATATAATCACAATACTCAATGTAAGATAGCTTCTATAGCTACTCCTACAATAGATAAGATAAGGTTTATATTAGACAACCCTAAAGATTGTGAGATAAAAATAAAACCTTTTATGATGGGAAGAGTTATAAATGTAAAGCAATTTATTGAAGATATAGATATAGATAAGGATATTAATAGCTCTATAAAATTATATATAGAAGATAAATTTATAGAAGAAAATAATGGACTATTCAAAGTCTCTATACAAAATAAGAAAGTAATAGTGGAAAAATTAAATAAAGAATGCACAGAAGGGCTTCAAGAGTGTTTTGATATTAAATTAGATATAAATGCTTTAACACAATTGGCATTTTCTTATACAGACGTTGAAGAAGCACTTTTATTAAATAATATAGAAGGTATTTCAAAAGAAACAATAGAAATACTTAATTGCATTTTTTCTAAAAAAGACAATTATATAAATGAATATATATAGAAGTGAAAATACGTCAAAAGATTTTAGTAAATCTTTTGACGTATTCTTTTGTTTATAGAATAATTTCTTTTGTTTAAAAAATATTTATTTGAAAATAATCTAAATAATATGTTTTATAGAGGAGTGATTATGATTCAAATAAGAAGACCTTTACTAATTATATTAATATTTGTGATAGCTGTATCTTTTATTATCACAAATAAGAAGAAAGAGGATGAAAAATTTAATGATAAGATAATAACCATACAAGGAACAGTCAAAGGAAGATTTGAAAAGCCTAGATATAATCAGTATAAAGTAGGAGCTTTCCTAATAAATGATTACACAAGAACTAAAAATTTGAAAATTGGTCAGAAAGTTAATGTTACAGGTAAATTTAAAAGTTTAGGTAAAATGAAATATGAAGATTTTGATTATGGAAGATATATAAAAAGTACTGGATATAAAGGTATAATATATATAAATAGTTATAAAATTATTGGTAAAAATAAAATATATGACTTAATAGGTAAAATAAAGCTTTACATAAATAAAACTTATAGATATTTATATAAGAAAAATTCAGATTTTATAAATTCTATATTGTTAGCAGAGGTTGAAAATTTGACAGATGAACAAAAAGAAATGTTCACTAGGACAGGAACTAGTCATGTAATATCTATATCTGGTCTTCATACAGGCATACTATGTGTTGTAATTGCTTTTTTATTAAGAGGTATAAATAAATTGTATAAATTATTAATATTGTCGATTTTTATATCTTTATATTGTATAATGGTAGGTGCGTCTCCATCTATAATTAGGTCTATAGCATTTGTTATGGTTTTCTATTTATCAGTCTTTATTAATAGAAAAAAGGATGGAATATCAACACTGTCTCTAATAGGGATAGTTTTAATTATAAATAACCCCTATGTTATATATAATGTAAGTTTTCAATTATCTTTTTTAGCTACATTCTCTATACTAATATTTTACAATAAAATAAATAGTATTATAAAATTAAGTATGGTATCATTGACAATATCGTCAAATATATTAACCTTGCCTATAATATATTATACATTTAAAGGTATACCATTGGTTTCAATCATAGGAAATTTAATCATAGTACCATTTATAGGTATAATAATGTATTTGAGTATTGCAAGTTTAATAATATTTAAAATAAGTGTAGTAATAGCTAAAATAATAGCTTTATTCAACAGCACATTGATAGAAATCATATTTTTTTTACTAGAGAAACTCAGCAATTTAAATTTTGCATATATTGATATAGATAACCCTAAACTTTATATTGTAGTGATTTATTACATAGGAGTATTTTTTTACATATTTTACATAGAAGGAAAAGAGATAAAGGAGCAAGAAAATGGATTACAAGGATATTATAAGGAATATAAAAGATAAAAAACTTGAGAAAATGTATCTTTTTTATGGCAGAGAGTATTATTTAATAGAAAATGCAATAAAAGTCTTTAAAGAGAATTTAAACGAAGGAATGCTCGATTTTAACTTAGATATAATAGATGGAAAGGAAATAGTCTTAAATCAGCTTATAAGCTCTATAGAGACACTTCCTTTTATGGATGATAGAAAAATAGTAATAGTAAAAGACTTTGAGTTACTAAAAGGAAAGAAAAAGAATTTTACAGATAGCGACGAAAAATACTTGATAGAGCATTTAGATAATACTCCAGACACTACCACTATAGTTTTTGTTGTATACGGAGATATTGACAAAAGAAAATCTTTAGTTAAAAAGATAGGTAATAATGGAATTGTTTTTAATTGTGACAAGCTTTCTGATATGGACTTATTTAAGTGGATAAAAAAATCTTTTGCTCTAAATGAAGTTATAATAGAAAACTCTCAAATAATGTATTTTATTGAACAAGAAGGATATAGAGATAAAAGTAGTGAAAAGACTTTATCAGACTTAGAAAACGAGATAAATAAAATTAGTTCATTTGTTGGAAAGGGAAATAGTGTAACTAATGATGTAATAGATAAATTATCTCCTAAAAAGGTTGAAAATGATATATTTAAGTTAATTGATTATATTGGAGAGCAAAGTGCTTCTAATGCAATGAAAATATTGAATGATATGATACAAGAAGGCGAATCTGTTTTAGGTATATTTTCTATGATAGCTAGACAATTTAAAATAGTTATGCAAGTAAGACAATTACAACTAGAGGGATACTCAGCAAAACTTATAGCAGATAAATTAAAAATGCATCAATTTGTAATAGGAAAAGCATTAAAACAGACTAAAAACTTCTCTGATGATATAATCATAGAAATTTTAAACTATATATTAGAAAGCGATTATAAAATAAAAACAGGACTTATAAGGGATACTTTAGCAGTAGAAATGTTGGTTAGTAGATACTGTAAAAGGCAAGCAATGTAAAAAACTTATATATTAATAAAAAATAAATAGCAAGATATGTTATAGTTCAAAATACAAGTAGGCTAAATTGAGTCTAAGAGTATATAATCCACTATAATATGTCTAACTATTTATTTTTTATTGTATAAATTTCCAAAATAAAAAACCCCTACATAGGGGTTATTATATATAAGAAATATAAACTGGTAATTAAGCGTTCATACCGTTTAACTTTTGAGCTAATTTAGCTACTTTTCTAGCTGCAGCATTCTTATGTATAGTTCCTTTAGAAGCTACTTGGTATATTCTCTTTTGAGCATATTGGAACTTAACAACAGCATCCTCTCTGTTTCCAGCTGCAACAGCATCTTCGAATCTTCTTATTGCAGTTTTTATTTGAGATTTTCTAACTCTATTTAAAGCAGTTTTCTTTTCGATAACACTTATTCTTTTCTTAGCTGATTTTATATTTGCCACCGTGTTCACCTCCCTGTATTTTTTTCTCATATTCATCGTCAACATATTAGATTTTAACAGAAATAAATCTAAAAATCAAGGATTATTATTTATATATTTTAATAATGTTTTTTATTTTGATTTTTTAGACTATAGATTGTGTATAAATAATTTGCAATATCTTGTTTTTAGGTTGGTATATTTTGTGTTTTAAATATTTTAATATATAAATTAATATTTCATTTTTGTAACAAATATTTTGAGATAATACAAACTATTTACAT
>NZ_JAGWCT010000033.1:0-41778 GCF_020657815.1 Clostridioides sp. ZZV15-6597
TTTTTATTGTATTTAGTTATATTATCTAATATTTTAATTCTACTAGGGAGCCTAGTAAGTGCTCCCCCTGTACCCACTATATATCTTACTTCTGTTAAATCTTTTCCTTCTGCAATTTTGATTTTTCCAGTTGTTCCATAAATATTTCTTATTTTTCCTGAGTGTCTTAACATAGCTTTAATAACAGCTTCTTTTGTCAATCTCTCGACAAATAATATTTCTTCTTTTGATTTTGGTATTGGCGGATAATTATCTATTACTTTATCAATATCTATAGATAATTCATTTTGTAAGTTTTCTTTGCCTATAACTTCTACTATATTTTTCATATTTACATATACACCTAAATCCCCCTCAACACTTCTTTTAGCTACAGGTTCAGGATTAACTAATATTTTATTAATATAGTCACTTCCATCTGTAACAGAATGTACATCAGTAGTTGCTCCACCTACATCTAGAGTTAATAAATCTCCAATATTTTTATATAAGAGTTTAGAAGCTTCCATTACAGCCCCTGGAGTTGGAGTAATATTTTCATTAACCATTTCTTTAATATACTTCATTCCTGGTGCTGTAGTTATATGATCTTCAAACACACCTTGAATGATTTTTCTTGTAGGTTCTATATTCAATAAATCTATTTTAGGGTATACATTTTCTGTTATATAAAGCTTATAATTTGTATCTTCAAATATTAATCTTACTTCCTCTTGATTTTCAACATTACCAGCATATATAACTGGTATACCTAAATTCATAGAAGCTATCATTTCGGCATTATAAATAGCTGTATCTCTTTCTCCGTAATCAACTCCACCAGCTATTAAAATTATATTGGGATTTATTTCTTTTATTTTCTTTAAATCAGTTCTTTTAATTCTACCTGATGTTACTTGACGAATAACAGCTCCAGCTCCTAGAGCAGCTTCTTTAGCTGCTTTTACTGTCATATCATATACTAATCCATGAACAGTCATTTTTAATCCACCAGCTGCACTAGAAGTTGCAAACATATCATTATATTTTATATCATCTACAGATAATTTATTAGCTAAATCTTTAATAGCACCTGATAAGCCATTTCTTACATCGCCACCTTCAAACACTGTTGTTGGAGCCTGACCTTGACCTAAAAATACAGGATTATCAGTATCAATATCATGAAAAGCGTTTACCACAGTGGTAGTACTTCCTATTTCAGCTACCAACACATCTATTTTTAGAGAAACTTTTTTATTCTTCATTATTTATTATTCATTTCTCTTCTTTTTTCAACTAAGAAAGTGGCTACATGTATACCTTTACTATTTCTTCCAAATCCAGCATCTATTCCTTGTTCAACGGCTATTTCAGGTGTTACTTGTGTTCCTCCACAAGCAATCATTACTTTATCTCTTATACCTTTTTCTACACAATAATCGTGTAATTTCTTCATATTTTTATAATGAATATCATCATGGCTTATTATTGTAGATGCAAGTATTGCATCTGCATTTAGCTCTATTGCTGCATCTACTAATTTCTCTACAGGTACAGAAGTTCCCAAGTAATGGCATTCTATACCATATTTTTCAATACCACCATGTTTTATATCTATTATTTCCCTTAAACCAACTGAATGTTCATCTTCTCCAACTGTTGCTGAAACTATTTTCATAGGTTTTTCTTCTATATCTGCTCTTATTTCTTCATCAGTTAGTACTTTAGGCTCTTCTGGTATTACTAAATCATTTAAATCTATATCAAATGGAACTCTTCCCTTTACTTCTATCCTAGTACCTTCAGATTCATGCATAACTTCTCTACTTATAACCTCAACTTCTTGTAAATTCATTTTTTTGACAAATTCCAATGCTGCAAACTCAGCTGTTCTTTTGTCGGTAGGAAGCATCATTGTTATCATTACAATTCCATCTGCACACCATTCCATTTCAGGCTTGATTTTAGTTCCACTTCTGTATTCCTCTGATTCTTTTAGTCTATTTTCCACATTATCAAAATCATCCAGTTCATCGATGTATATTATTTTGTCTGGATTTTCAAATGTACATCCATCTATTAATATTGATGGATTATCTATAGCTTTTTCATCGTATTGAGCTACATTATTGTATCCAAAGTGAGCAGTTACAGGTGCTAAATAATCTTTATCTCTTTCATAAACAGTACCTTCTCCAACTCCTCCTTTTATTTTTCTAGATATTCCATCACCATTTCTTTCTGGATAATTTCCTGAGTCAACGAAGAATCCTTGTTCTACAGATTCAAAATATCCTCCAACTTCAAATATTTCTTCCATATATAATACAGCTCTTTCTTTAAGCTCTCTTGCTTTGTATCTTAATTCGCCAACATCTTTAAGTTCTATCATATCCATAAGACCATCCATACCAACTAAAGCTTGCTTTGCTGTATCACATGCTTCTATGTTGTATATATGCCAAGGTACATTTCTACCTTCGTCAGGTGTTATAGTTGATTGTATGTCAGCTCTAGTTAAAACTGATGTTAATAAATTTAATACATGAGTGACTGTAGCTTCTCTAGTTGATGATTCCATATATTTAGTATTCATTTGAGCTCTCATCTTATAATCACTAAATAACTCCCTAAGTGCAACAGCGTAAGGTAAGTCTATTCTTAAACATGGTGCTGGAGGTGCTGTTGGTGGAACTGTTGATAAACATATATTACTTTTATCTATTCCTATTTTTTCTGAGAATATAGAATTTAAAGCGTGTTGAACCATAAGTTCAGGCATTACCTTCCATGCTTCTCTAGCAGTAGCATTAGCATTATGTGCTCCATCTATTTGAGCTATATTGGCAAAAGCCATTATTTGTTTAGCTTCACAAGCATCTACAAAAGATCTTACCATGTTTATATTTCTATATAGAACATTATATTGTGGGTCTTGATGTGCTCCATTGACCCCTTCTTCAGCAAACATTACTGCTACTTCAGGACCCGCAACACCGCTTACATATGAATGGTAATTAATCGGTCTACCAACTTCTTCTTCTATAAAGTCAAGAGCTTTTCTTTGAGCTCTTACTTGTTTTCTTGTTATTGGAACACCACCTATACCTTGAGGAGTGCCTTCTATAAGTCCATCAAAATGCGATTGTCCAGCTGTTCTAATGACCATTAAGTGGTCAGCACCATGATGAGCTGCCATCCTCATTCTTCTTATATCATCTTCAAATCTTCCAGAAGCTATTTCAGTAGTAATAACTGGGCTTGGTTGAGGGTCTATATTATTGAAATATTTAGATGATGGTAACCCTATACTCTTCTTTAAAGGTTTTGTACAGTCTTTATATTCAAAAGGTCCCATTTCAAGATTTTCCAAGTGTTCTCTCCAAACCCAACCTCTTCTTTTTGGTTTATATTTATCCAAATCTTTTAATATATAGTCTATATCTAATTTTTTATTTTCCTTTAACATGATTCTACCCCTTCTCTAAATAAACATGTAACTTCATCCCAATATTCACCATTAACTAATAATAAACCAGCTTCTCTAACTGATATATTTTTAGATTTAGCAAACTTATAAACTACATGCCCTGCCCCCTTACCTATAAGACCTCTTTCCATAACACCTTCTAAAATAGGTTTTACCTCAAGAGAAGAAAATCCCATTCTTAACAAAACAGACCTTTCTATTGATGGTGTTGTGTTCTTTTTACCAAGGTCTATCATTGGTTCTACTATCTGGGTAGCTAAACTCCAAAATCTTTCTTTTAACTCATCATCACTCAATTTCTGAAGATGTTTTCTTCTAACCTCAAAATCATCCTCTCTTTTTTTCATGAACATTCCCCCATTCATATCAATTTAAGTGAATTTTCCAACTATTTATTTCATGTTAAATTAAAAAACAGTAACTATTATAAATTATTTAACGTATCAATAACAAAATCTCTTGAACTTTTTACTTCTTCCATTAAAAATTCTATATCTTGATTACTTATACTATCAACATCATGAATATCGTTGTGAGAGATACAATTTTTTATAAATGATTTTCTTATTTTATTCATATCAATATCAACACATTTTAATAATTCTGGTCTTTCTGGTAATATTAAGTTTACTCCTGCAATTTCTTCTTCTGGATTCCCAAATTTTATATCTATTCCATTTTCTCTTGCAAAAGTAAGTTGTGGACATATGTGTTTACCTGCACCTGTATACTCTGTCTCTTGTACTACTATAACTTTATCTTCATCTAATTCTTGTGCTAAAGAAAATGCTGCTGCTAAAGATGTATTACCAGCAGGACCTCTCTCTATACCTTCCAACTGTGCTAATAATTCAGTTGTATAGAAAACTTCTCCTTGTTTTACTAACACATATCTGTCCATATATCTAAGTGGCCTAGCTGCAGATCTAGGTACATCTGACCTATCAGGCCATGTACAGAATGGTATACCAAAACCTGTATGTCCTGTTGTGAATGATTTTTTATTAAATTGATTATCACTAGCCATGTGTAATCCTTTCAAATCAACACTTGCTCCTACTACTTTAGTATTAAGAGAACCAGCTTTTATTAGACCCCTTGCAGTTCCAGTAAGATTACCTCCACCTGCATTTGTACAAACAACTATATCTGGGTCTTTTTTATATTTTTCTCTAAATTGAATAGCTAACTCATACCCTAAAGTTTCTACACCTGCAATGCCAAATGGTGAATATAATGATGCATTAAAATAGCCTGTTTCTTCTAATAAAACTAAGAATGTATAAAATAATTCTGGTCCAACAGTTAATTGAACAACTTCTGCTCCATAAGCTTCACATTTTCTTGCTTTCTCTATAATTTCAGGTTGACCTACACCATTAGAATCATAGCATTCTTGGACTATTATACATTTTAACCCCTGCATTGCTGCTTGAGATGCTACAGCTGCCCCATAGTTACCACTAGTGGCTGCTATTACACCTTTATATCCCATTTTTTTGGCATGATATACTGCAGTAGCTGCTCTTCTCGCTTTAAAGCTACCAGATGCATTCATTGCTTCATCTTTTACAAATATTCTAGCACCTTTACCTTCTGGAGCGCATTTTCTAGCTAGCTTAGTCAAATTTTTAAGTTCTATTATAGGAGTATTTCCAACAGCATATTGTGATTGAATTGCTTCAATATCTTGTAATGTATATCCTGTTTCACCCATCATTTTTTCATAATCAAATCCTATTCCTTCTTGTTCAAAAGATGAGTAATCCAGTCCAATTGCATTTTTCATTATTTCATTATTTCTTCCCATGACAGCTTGATAGCTCATATCTTTCATTGATGCTGCATTATTCATTACATACACCTCCAAATAATATTTCTTTCGCCTGTATTCCTATTTGGAGTAACTCTGGTATACATTTACCATAATCATGAGTATAGTATGGATTTACTTTAAGTAAATTACCTTTTACAAGTCTACCTGTAATTGTTTTAACTTCTACTAAATCGCCTATAAAAGCATCTTTTTGTATAAATCCTTTAACCCACATTTCTAAGGATACTTTCTTAGTATCCTCTGGAACTTGTGGAGCTCTTTCTTCTGGAGTTAACACTATATTGTGTATAATAACCCAATCATTAATTTTAGCATCCATTTTTTCATCCCCTTATTAACTAACTGTTATTTTATTAATTTGCTTTTGATTCTTCTTCTAATTCAACTTCTATCTGATTTCTTATATCTCCCATTATTGCTCTAGGTACTGGTATATCCAACATAGTTTTAAGACCTGGTCTAGCATTTATTATTAATGGAATAGAGTTTACTATCATTGCGTAAGTACCTACCCCTCCAGGTATTTCAGGATTTATTTGTAAATCAATGTTTGGTATCCCTTTTATTGATACATAGTCTCCTGTTTTAATGCCTTCTGCTTCAGGTATTATCTGTTGTGGATGCTCCATTTCAATTAAAATGTCTCCATTTACATATCCATATCCACATTGTCTACAACCAGCAACATTTCCAGCTAATGCCTCACCGTACTTAGATTTTCTATCTACTGTAGTCATTATTGGTTCTTTTGTTTGTTCTATCTTATCTAGTTTCCATCCTAATCCATCAGCTATCATATTTATTGATTCTACAAATCCTACATGACCTGCTATAGTATTATTTTCTACACCTTTTATGAACTCTTCTTTTGTTACTCCAACACCTTGTTCTACCATAACAGATTTTCCAAATGGTGATAAATCATTTACCCTCTTAGCTTTTATACTATTAACTTCTTCACAAGTCCCTGAAAGTGCTAATACTAGTAAATCTAATACAAACCCTGGATTTATTCCTGTTCCAAGAATACTTACTCCATTCTCTTTTGCAACTTCATCCATTTGCTTAGCCAAATCTGCATCATCAGCTTGTGGATATGCCATTTGTTCTGCTGTTGATATAACATTTATTTTTCTATTTAATAAGAACATTATTTTATCAAAAGCCTTTTTGGTAAATGAATCAGTTGCTAATAAAACAACATCTGCACTTTTTTCTTTAAAAACTTCTTCATAATTTCCATTGATAATAACTTCTTCTCTTTCTCCTCTTTCAATTCCTAGGACATCATACATACTTTTACCTGAAGTACTTCTACTGCAAACAGATACTATTTCTATACCTTCTTTTTTTAAAATCATATTAGCCATTCCTATCCCCATAGCTCCAAATCCCCATATACCAACTCTTACTTTTCTCATATATACACCCTCCTAAAAATTTATATATTCTTAATTATTAGTTAAAGCATAAATCGTGCCAACTTCAAAACGAAGTCAAATATTTATGAGAACGTTGAAACTATAATTATCTTGTTATATATTTTCATAAATAAAAAATAATATTTTTTCTGAGAAATAAAAAAAGAGCAAAAAATTTTGCTCTTTCATAATAATTTTGCTCCTTTATTTTGCTCCTTTATAATATTTTGATATTATATTTTTTCATTTTATACTGTAAATTTTGCCTGTTCATACCTAAAATTGATGCAGCCTTAGTTATATTATATGAGGTCTTTTCTAATGATTCATATATATACTTCTCTTCTATCTCACCAATAATATTATTAAGTGTCTTATTCTCTAAATCATTTAAAGAATAATTGTTAACCTCTTTATTCTCTTTTAGATTGTAATAGTCATTTAGATTAATCATGCTTGTTTCTATTTGTATCTCGTCTTCCATCATACTCATAGTACAATAAATTATGTTTTCCAATTCTCTTATGTTACCTTGCCAGTCATAATTTTTTAAAATTCTGATAGCTTCATCTGAAATACCTACTACTTTTTTATTTAACTTTTTATTATACTTTGAAATAAATTTTTTGCATAATACAGATATATCCTCTTTTCTATCTCTAAGAGGAGGAATTTTTATATGTATTATGTTAAGCCTATAATATAAATCTTTTCTAATTTTATTCTCATTTAAAATAACTCTTGGACTTTCATTTGTTGTTGCAATAATTCTTACATCAACAGGTATGTCTTTGGTCCCTCCAACTCTTCTTACATAACCTTCTTGCAAAACCCTTAGTAATTTAGCCTGTAACATAATAGGCATGGAATTTATTTCATCTAATAATAATGTTCCTTTGTTAGCTTGTTCAAATAAACCTGGCCTGTCTATTGCACCTGTAAATCCTCCCTTAGCAGTTCCAAATAGTATTCCTTCGAATAATGATTCTGGTAAAGCTGCACAATTTTGTGCTATAAACGGATAATTTTTTCTATTACTTCCATAGTGAATGGACTGGCTAAATAACTCTTTGCCTGTCCCAGTTTCACCATATATAAATACTGAGGCATCAGACTTACAAGCTTTCTTAGATTTTGCTATTGCCTCTTTAATCAAATCACTTTCACCTAAAATATCATCAAATTCATAGCCATTTTTTTGTTTATTATTAACTTTATTAACTAAATTTTTTTTAGAGCTTCTATTTAATAAATTTTCTATAGTTGTCATATTCTTTGATATTTCAAGTGCCCCTACAAATTCTCCTTTAATATCAATTGGTATCGTAGTATTTATTGCTGTTATTTCTTTTCCATTTTTATCTAGATATTTTTGAATATTGTCTTTAATAATTTCCCTTTTTTCCAAAACTTCTACTAGTGTACTTCTATTTATTTTCATTTTGCTGACTATATCAAAAAATGAATTAGTTAAAATATCATGTCTATTCATTTTTTCCATTTTTTGTACAGAATCATTGTAGATTATAGTTTTCCCTTCTTTATTAACAAAATGTACCCCTTCATCAATATTTTCCAATATTTCATTCATTACTTTAAAAAATATTTCTTGGTTCAACTATATCACCCCAGTACCTAAATATATAACAACCCAAAAATAAGTAAAATATTTCTATATATTTATCTTATCACATATTTATGATATTTTTTATGTCCATTATATTTTTAATTAACGCTGGATGAACTATATAGTAGAGTATGAATAGCAAAAAGAAGCTATCACAGAATAAATTTAATTTACTCATGCGATAACTCCCTTCTGCAAACTAATATTTAATTTTTATGATATTTATTTCTAAAAAGCAGTCTCATGTCCAACATAACAGGCTATGCCATTATCTAAAAATATGTCCTGTAATTCTTCAAGATGTTCTTCATCAACATCTCCTTTATCAGAATACTCATATTCTTTACCTAATTGAATCCACTTTGATTCTCCTAGTCTATGAAATGGTAATAGGTTAATTTCTACTAAATTATTTTTATGCATAAAAGATATAATATCATTTATATTTTCCATACTATCATTAAACCCTGAAATAACTGGTACTCTAAGTACTAATCTTCCACCCCAGTCAGAGTTTACAAGATTTGATATGTTTTCTAATATTAAATCATTATACACACCTGTTTGTTCTTTGTGTTTTTCTCTATCCATATGCTTTATATCAATAAACGCAAAGTCTATATCCTTAAATATATTATTAAAAATTTCATTTGAAACACATGCACTCGTTTCAATAGCAGTGTGCACATTTGTTTCATGACATTTTAATAGCACTTCATGTAAAAATTCATGTTGAAGTAGTGGCTCTCCTCCACTAAATGTTACTCCTCCATTACTTCTCCAGTTATTAGAATCACGCTTAATCACCTTTACAAGTTCATCTACAGTATAGGGTTTTGCACATAATTTAAACGCATTATAATAACATGAGTTGACACATTCAAAACTCTCACAATTCTTACATATATCCCAATCTATGACTGGCTTATTGTCAAGGTCAAAACTCAATGCACCATTTTTACATTTACCATGACATACAGTACATCCATTTTCATATTGACAAGACAACTCACTAAACATCATATGTGGTCTAACAGTCCAACTTTCAGGATTTGCACACCACTTACAACTAAGTGGACATCCATTTAAAAATACAGTTGTTCTACAACCTGGCCCATCATGAACTGAAAAGCTTTGTATATCAAAAATCATTCCTTCTAATTGGCTTTGACTATTCATTAAACACATGCCCTTCGCAAGTAATTGAGTTTAATGTTGAGTATACCCAATCTTCATTTTCTAACCCAACACATTTACCTATACCTTCATCATTAGCGTCAACAAAATTTTTACAATTTTTACATTTTGGCATTACTTTTATTTCTGAACATGCTTCATCATCTAGATTAATCATTTGTTTTGATAATCTACAAATCCCTTTAGTGGCATCTACTGCGCAAAAATTCATACAATCACTATGTTTTCTCATATTTTACACCCCTTCATACTCTGTTCTAGCAATTACTTCATCTTGTATTGGTTTACCTAACTCACACCAATATTGAGTAAATCCAGCAACACGTACCATTAGTTGACGATAATTGTCAGGATTTTTTTGTGCATCTTTCAAAGTTTCTGAGTCCACAACATTGTATTGAATATGGAATCCACCTTTTCTTAAATAACTTCTTGTTAAATCTAACAGTTTTTTTGTTCCTTGTTGTCCTTTAATAGTTGTTGGGTGAAGTTTTAAATTCATTTGAGAATTTTGAACTACTGCTTGGTCCCAAATAGTTGCAGATTCAAATAATGCATACACACCATTTTTATCTGTTCCTGCATATGCAGAAACTGAACCATCTGAATATGTTGTTCCACTTAATCTACCATCTGGAGTAGCTAAAGTGGCAGCTCCTTGTGGCCCATGTGTAGATACAGAAATTTGACAAGGATACATTTTTTTAGCATATAAAGATTGTGCTTCTTCACACACTTTTGCTAACCATATTTCATAATTTTTAAGAATTGTATCTGCATACAAATCATTGTTTCCATATTTAGGTGCATCAAGACAGGCCTTATAAATAGCATCATATTTGCCAGTCTTATCTACTTTTACTTGGTCTGCCATAGAATAATTACCAACTTCTAATGCGTCTTTAAATCCAAAATTATTTAATACAGCATCCTTCATTTCTTCAACTGTAAAAGTTTTGTCATCATATACAAGTTTTTTAAGTGCAGCAAATGAATTAACCATAGTAACAGTTCCGCAAGTTTCTACATTTAATGTTGCATTATAACGATAGCCCATATTTCCTATATGTTGACCTTTATCTAAACAGTCTGGTTTTAATAGGGAATTTATTATAGAAGTATCAAACTTTCTCCATATATCTAACTCAATATTATTTGCTCTCTCAAGAACATTTATCGCTTGTTTATAATAATCTTTAAATACTTCTACAACTTCTTCATAAGTATCTAGTGGCTTATTATGAGGTTCAAATACTTGTATATTCATACGATGGTCTTTACCATTCATAAGAACAAGCTCTAAGATTTTGGGATTAGCAATAAAGTGAACTCCAGAACCAGCAGATTGTCCTGCTCCACCTGCAATAGAATATGTCTTTCCATTTAAAGTCAGTTGTTTCCAGCATCCTGGAGATGTTTCAAGACATCCACCTAATGCAAATGCTCTAGCTTCTTCAACAGTCATTCCTTCATCGGCAAATTGCTTCATCATAAATGTTGTCCCATTTGAATTGTTTACCCATGCTGGATAACCAGAACCAAGTTTTGTACATTCAACAGCTTTCATTAAAAAATCTTCTGGAAGTTTTTCATCATATAACATAGTCAAGCTAGGTTGAGGAGTTCTACATCTCATACTTGCCTCTAATAATAATTCTTCTAATTCATTAGCTCCTGTAGAACCATCTTCTCTTAACCCACCTATAGATAAGGTATTAAATGTATTTCCTGATAATACTCCTCCATTTACACCTGCTGAAGCAAAACAGTCAATACAAGTGATTTTTATTCTGTAAAGTTCTAATAATTCAATAACTTCTTCTCTTGTAATTAGTCCTTTTTCCATATCCTGTTCATACCAAGGATATAAAATTTGACCAAAGCGACCTATAGACATACCAGATATCGCATCTTCGTTCACTGATGCTATATGGATTGTATAAGTCAATTGAAGAGCTTCTCTAAATGTACGAGGTTGTTTATGTGCAATATGTTCTAATATCTCTACTAAATCTGAATATTCTTTTTTTGCTTCTAAATCTGTTTCTATACTCTCTAAGTATTTTGCATGTTTTGCATAGTTTAAAATCCAAGCTTGTAACCCTTCAATAACTTGAATAACAGCTTCATAAAAATATAGACGATCCATTCCGATAAGACCATCTCCAGATGCATTTCCTGCGACTGCTTTTTTACATTCTTTTGCCATTTCTATAATTCCATCTAATCCATAATTTAAAGGATAAAAATAGTTTATAACTTCTCTACCTTGAGGAAGTGTATATCCTGAATCAAACATGCATATAAGTGTACTCATTAAATTTTCTTTTAAATCATAATCTGGCATCATCTTTTCATAGTGAAATCCTAAATCTTCAACTGATTTTCCAACCCATTCTTTTGCCATTTTTACAAGAACAGGAACTTCTTCTTTTCTCATTCCAAATTTACCAGCTATTGAAACAACATTTCCAAAACTTTCAGTTACATTTCCTCCACCAGAACCAAATTTTGTAAGCTCATCTGCTGTATTGCTAGCTAACTTCTTTGCTTCTTCTTTCATTTGTTCTCCCTGAGCAACAAAGAAACTTTCACTTACCCAAGGCATTGGGAAAGAGCCTCTATAATTGCGTGTTTTTTGCATTACTATCTTCTCACCAGGTATTATATTTGGTGTCATATGAGAAAAAGCAGCTTTAAGAGCTTTAGCTCTTCTAACTACTGCTATATCACCATCTGATTTTCTATATTCTCTATTGTACCAATATGGAAATTCCATATCAGCTGTAGACAATGTATTGTAATATACATTCAATAAATCATCTGCTCTTTTACTTGCTTTTTTTTCACTAAGTTCATCTAAATTTTCTTGATTTTGAAAATTTGCTTTAATATTTTTTGCTTCTAAAATACTTCTTATTTTATCTTCTTTACTTTGACTCATTTCTTCCCCTCCTTAAACTTTCTACACTTAGTATAAAACTTTTTAAGAATGAAAAAAAAGAGTCTATTACCCACTTTCTAAAATAATCTTTCTACAAAAAAATAAAACTTAAAACAATTTAGACCATAAATTTACCTTATATCTAAATATCTAAAAAACCTCCTGATTTATTAGAATATAAAGATTATCCATGGTCTTGTTTTAAGCTTTAATAGACAACATATTTAATTTTATAAAAATACTTACTCAATATATTTTTAAACCTAGTTTATATTACTGGTTTATCTTAAGATTTGGAACTGCATTCAGACTCATATCATGTGTTTTATTGTTTATGAAATTATAATATCCTGCACAACCTATCATAGCAGCATTATCTGTACATAAAATTAAAGGAGGATATTTAACTATAATTCCACTTTCTTTTGCAAGTTCTGTTATTTTAGCTCTAAGACCAGAGTTAGAAGCAACTCCACCAGAAAGAGTTATAACATCATAACCTTTATCTTTTGTTGCTTTTAATGCTTTAGTAGCTAAAACTTCAACTACAGCTTCTTGAAAAGATGCAGCAACATCTTCAACTACTATTTCTTCGTTTTTCATCCTTTTTCCATTTAGATAATTTAATACAGAAGATTTTAGACCACTAAAACTAAAGTCATAGCTATCCTCTTCTAAATAAGCTCTTGGAAATTCTATAGCATGCTTATTTCCCTTCTTAGCTAAATTATCAATAATAGGACCTCCTGGATAACCCAAATTCATAGCTCTTGAAATCTTATCGAAGGCTTCTCCAGACGCATCATCTCTCGTCTTTCCTAAAATTTCATATTTACCATAATCTTTAACTTCTACTAAATGAGTATGACCTCCCGATACTATTAATGTTATAAAAGGAGGTTTTAAATCTTTATGTTCTATATAGTTTGCACTTAGATGTCCCTCAATATGATTTACTCCTACAAGAGGAATATCCAATGTATATGCAAGTGCTTTAGCATAAGATAATCCAACTAATAAAGCCCCTACTAGCCCTGGACCATATGTAACTGCAATGTGGTCTATATCATTAAATCCTATATTTGCCTTGTCTAAAGCTTCTTGAACAACTATATCAATATTTTCCACATGTTTTCTTGAAGCCACCTCTGGTACTACACCGCCAAACTTTTTATGTGTTTCTATTTGAGTAGAGATTATGTTTGAAAGTACTTCTCTACCATTTTTTAAAACTGATGCAGCTGTCTCATCACAGCTACTCTCTATAGCTAATGTTATTATATCACCCATAAACTCTACACCTCTTTTAATTGGTTCCACATTATAATTGCATCTTCTTTATTATCACTGTAGTATTCTTTTCTGATTCCACCCATTTTAAATCCATATTTTCTATATAGATTTTGTGCTATTTTATTTGATGCTCTAACTTCTAATGTCATAGACGCAATATTATTATCTTTACATAAATCAACTAATCTTTTGATTAACTTATCTCCTATTTTTTTGCCTCTATAGTCACTATGAACAGCTACATTATTTATATGCCCTTCATCAATTATAAGCCAAATTCCAACATATCCAACTACTTTTCCATCTAGTTTTGCTACTATATACTTTGCAACTTCATTAGATAACTCTTTTCTAAAAGATTCTTTTGACCAATAATCTTCAAAACAATTTTTTTCTACTTCAAACACTTCATCTATATCTTTAATAGTCATTTCTTCTATTTTTACATCATTTACTATTTGTTTTGTATTATCTTTCATTATTTATCCTCTTCATTTTTTCGTCATATTGTACTTCAGCCTGAGATTTTCTGATATACATAGGGTTTATTGTATAACAAGTATGTACATCTATATTTTTACTATATTTATTTAATGCTACAGAACATAAGCTTCCTGCTTTAGATACATTATGAGCTGGTGAAGGTATCTTTATATTTTTTATGTTTTCTAGCTCATCCTTATATTTATAAACAGCTTCTCCAACTATTATAAATTCTTCATCACTTGATTTAATTTCTTTTAGTAAAGTCTCAAATTCTACAACATCAACACTATCTAACTCTATTAACTCTCCATCTTCAAACTTATATTTAGCTGAATAAACCTGATTTTTTTGTGCATCTAATATAGAGCATATTTTTCTTTCGCATAAATTCATATTACCAGCTAAAGATTCTAAAGAATTTACTGCTATTATTGGTAGATTATTTACATGGGCTATAGCTTTTACTGTAGCCATACCTATTCTAAGACCTGTAAATGAACCAGGCCCTATACATATAGCTAACAAATCCATCTCTTTTATGTTTAAATCACTCATATCCAACATATTTTCTATCATTGGCATAAGCTTTTGTGAATGAGTTTTTTTGTTATTTACTGTAAACTCACAGATTAAATTATCATCTTCAACAACTGCTACACTTGCTGCCATAGAAGATGTATCTATACCTAATATCTTCATTATTTAATCAGCTCCTCAACTATACCTTTATAATAATCTCCTTTTGGAGTTAATATCATTTCTCTTCCTTCATCTTTGTATCTTAATTCTATGTTTAAATATTCTTTTGGAAGTATATCTTCTATTAAATTACCCCATTCAATTATACAGATTCCATTTGAATTTATATATTCATCATATCCAATATCATACATTTCATCACTACTACCAATTCTATAAACATCAAAATGATACAAAGGTATTTTTCCTTCATATTCGTTTATTATAGTAAAAGTTGGACTTGTTATATAATCATTTATTCCTAATGAGTCTGCTAAACTTTGTGTCATTGTGGTCTTTCCAGCTCCTAAATCCCCCACTAAACAAATTACACTACCTTCTTTTAATAATTTACCTAATTTATGTCCTATTTCTCTAGTTTTACTTTCATTTTCTAAATATATTTTTGCCATTAATTCATCTCCATCTTGATATAATCGTCGTGTGAATTTATATCACTGCTTAATTAATTATAGTATAAGCCCCAACTATTATAAAGTACTTCTATTTATCTTTTTTGTTTATCTTTCAATATTGATGATTCTATCAAAACTTATATATAATCATCAATAGCAATCTTTACATATTCTTTTGCCTTACAATTTTGTTTTAGGGCTTCTTTGCATATTTCCTCTGATTGCTCTTTTACGTACTTGAGAGATTTATAATTTTCTTTTACTGCTTCAATGCACATTTTTTCTGTTTGATTTTTTATATACATAAGCATCTTTCCATTTTGTCTTACAATCTCTGTACATATCTCTTCTGTATAGTTATCTATGTAATTTAGTACATCTTTAATATTGTACTTTTTATCCAAATATCTTATAGCTCTTATACATGTTTCTTCTGTCTTATTATTAACAAATTGTAGGCTCCTTCCATCTTGTTTAACTGCTTCTAAACATATTTTTTCTGTTTGCTGGTTTACATATTGTAATGCCATACCATTTTGACTTACAGCTTTTATACACATTTTTTCTGTTTGGTTTTGTACATATTGAAGTGCTTTATAGTTTCGTTTTATTGCTTCTATACATAATTCTTCACTTTGTTCTCTAACATATGCAAGACACCTGCCATCTTTTTTAATTGCTTCTAAACATATTTTTCTTGTTTGAACCTCTAAAGCTTTTAATATACTTACAACATCTATATTAGAAGAACATCTTATTGCTTTTATAATAAGTTCTTCTGTTTGATTTCTTACATACTTAAGTGCATTGCAATCCTTTTTTATTGCTTCAAGACATATATACTCAGTTTGTTCTTTTACATATTCAAGTGCTCTATAATTGTACCTTATAGCTTCTAAACATAATTCTTCTGTTTGCTCTTTTACATACTTCAAAGCTTTATAATTCTGCCTTACCGCTAAAATACACATACCATCTGTTTGGTTATTTATATTTTCTAATTCATGATAATCATACTTTACTCTTTCCATATTTTCAATATATTCATTTGTAATATGCTTTAAAGAATCTCCTAATATTTCACTATCAATGCCTATATGAATATTTTCCCAATCACTATTAAAATAATACCCTTTATCGTTTAAAAATACTTTTTTCATTTTTTTGCATACCTTCATAAATCTACTCTCCTATCATTATTAAATTAGCTATTATTAAGAATTACAGTTCAAAACATTATTTATTCTTAATAATAACTTTATTTTTTGTTTATTATGAATTCGCTCTGCATATTGTAGATACCTTTTTAGTATTTTAATAGTTAATCGTTTTAATTCTTCCTTTATTTTAAAAATTAAATCTGTCTAAATATTTCTTATTTTAAATACATTTTTTGATAAATTAATAAAGCCATAATGTATTTAATACATCAATCACAACATGAGACTGAAGTTATAAATAAATTATGGCTTTCCAATATATTTAATTTTAAAATTTTATATTTTCTTGTCTGATTATTTTTTTATTACATTTCCCATTTTTTTATAAAGTGGTAATGTTACTAAAGATATTATCACAGCTTTTAGTACATTAAATGGAGCTATCATCCAAATTACAAAAGTAAATAGGTCGTGAATTTTAGGATTTAGAGCTGAACCTAAGCCTATTATAGCATCTAGTCCCATCATTTGACCATAAAGTGGTAACATTACAAAATAATTCACTAATGAACCAATTATAGTCATTGCTATTGTTCCTAATACAAAACCAATTAATACACCTTTTAAATCTTTACTTCTCTTATATGAATAACAAAGTATCATTACATAAGAACCACCAATTAATATATTTGCAAACTCTCCTATTGTTCCAGTTGTTGTTGCTGTAATCGCTTGTAGTACATTTTTTACTACAACTATTCCAAATCCAACTAATGGTCCTAAAGACATTCCTCCAAATATTGCTGGAATATCTGATAAGTCGATTTTTAAGAAATCTGGAAATATACCTGGTATTGGTGCTTGAATAAACATTAGTAAATAAGATATTGCTGATAAAATTGACATTACTACTAAAGTTCTTGTTGAAATCATATTACCTCTTTTTGCTGTACTTTGCATAATTATTATCCTCCTAATAAATATATTTATATTTTTTAGGAAAAACAAAAAACTCGAAGACCCTATCTTCGAGTTTTTATGGATATAGTTTAAATAAACTAAAATAAACTTATTTATATTCCATAAATATCTTCTCTCATCCAGACTTTACTGTCGGCTTTGGAATTTCACCAAATCAACCACCTAAGTAGTTCGCGGGCTATACCGCCGGTAGGGAATCTCACCCTGCCCCGAAGATCTTCTTTGATTTTTTAATTTTCCTTACACTCTTATATTAGTTAATTTTTTAATAATTGTCAAGTTATTTTTTTTCGTACACTACTTTACCATTTATTATCGTGTAAAGCACCTTACTTTGAATCTCTAGTGGAGAATTATCCCAAATTACTATATCTGCATCTTTCCCAACTTCTATAGAACCTACTCTATCTTCAATCCCTAGAGTCTTAGCTGGATTTATTGTAATGGATTCTATTGCTTTTTCTTCTTTCATACCATGCTTAACTGCTATACCTGCACATATTGGAAGATATTGAACTGGTATTACTGGATGGTCTGTCATTATACACACATCAAGCCCTGCATTTGAAAGTATTCCAGCTGTATTAAACGTTAAATTTCTAAGTTCAAATTTAGACCTTTCTGATAAGGATGGTCCTACTATTACAGGAAATCTTTCTTCCAATAGCTCATCTACTATAAGATGACCTTCTGTACAATGGTCTAATGTAAGCTTTAAATTAAACTCTTTTGCAATCCTTATAGCTGTGAACATATCATCAGCTCTATGGGCATGTGCTTTAAAAGGAATTTCTCCTCTTAAAACAGGTATCAAACTTTCCATTTTTATATCATATTCAGGTTTTTCACAGTCTTCATCATCATGACTTTCATACAGGTCGACTTCCTCTAAATATTCTTCTGCTTTTTTAAGATTTTCTCTAAGTAATGAAGCTATTGCCATTCTAGTTTGTGGAGATTTATCATCTTGACCATAACAACTTTTTGGATTTTCTCCAAAGGCTATTTTAGATGCTACTGGATTTTTTATTACCATTTTATCAATTCTTTTTCCATATGTCTTTATAGCTATACATTGACCTCCCATAACATTTGCACTTCCAGGAGTTGTACATACAGAAGTTATACCACCTTCAAAAGCTTCTTTAAATGTTCTGTCCATTGGATTAATTCCATCTATAGGATTTAATTGTGGTGTTATTGGGTCAGTTTCTTCATTTCCATCTGCTCCTTCAAATCCTATACCATCTTCCCATAATCCTAAATGAGTATGGGCATCTATAAACCCTGGAAACACAAATTTACCACTTGCATCTATCACCTCTACATCTAAAGGTGCTATTAAATCTTTTCCTATTTCTATTATTTTTCCTTGGTCTATAAGTATATCTCCCTGAATTATTCCATTTGTTATGGTATTTATGTTACCATTTTTTACAAAAACCATTCATTTTCCTCCTGATTTTCAATACTATACTAATTATTTTAAATATTATTTTTTTACAATCTCATTTCATAATTTCTTAAATTTTTTATTATGCTACTTACATTTATAATTGTTACATGTAAGTAGCATAACTAAACATAAATTAGCCTATTTTTTCATTGACAATGCTACTCTTTTTTTATTTAAGTCAATTCCAATTACTTTTACATCTACTATATCACCTACTGTAACAATACTCATAGGGTCTTTTACAAAGCTATTACTCATTTCTGATTTATGAACTAATCCATCATTTTTTATTCCAATATCTACAAATGCTCCAAAATCTACAACATTTCTTATGGTACCTTTTAAAGACATTCCTTCTTGTATATCTTCAATTTTTAGGACATCAGTTCTAAGTATAGGCTTTATACCTTCTTCTCTTGGGTCTCTTCCTGGTTTTTTGATTTCAGCTATTATATCTCTTAAAGTAACTTGACCTACTTCCAATTTTTCACTTAATTCTCTCAAACCAATTTCCTTAACTTTTTCATCTATTTCTTCTATATTTTTATTTTTTATATCATCCAAAGAATATCCTATTATTTCAATCATTTTTTTGCATATATCATAACTTTCAGGATGTACACCTGTATTATCTAGAGGATTTTTTCCATCTAAAATTCTCATAAATCCAGCACATTGAGTAAATGCTTGAGGTCCAAGTCTTTTTACTTTTTTCAATTGGACTCTTGATGTAAAGTCTCCATTTTCTTCTCTATATGCTATTATATTTTTTGCGATAACCTTACTTATTCCTGCAATATGCTCTAAGAGAGAATATGATGCAGTATTTAAATCTACTCCAACACTATTTACAGAATCCTCAACAACTCCATTTAATACTTCTTCTAATCTCTTCTTGTTTAAGTCATGTTGATATTGACCTACACCTATACTCTTAGGGTCTATTTTTACAAGTTCTGCTAATGGGTCTTGTAGTCTTCTCGCTATAGATATAGCTCCTCTTATTGATACATTTATATCTGGATGTTCTTCATTTGCAAGTTCAGATGCTGAATAAACTGATGCACCAGCCTCACTGACTATAACATATTGAACTTCTCTATCTATCTCCTTTATCATTTCTGATACAAATGTTTCTGATTCTCTTGATGCTGTCCCATTTCCTATTGAAATTATATCTATATTATATTTCTCAATTAATTCTTTTAAAGTCTTCTTTGCCCCTTCTACATTATTTTGAGGGTCTGTTGGATATACTGTTGTATAGTCCAATAATTTACCATTTTTATCTACAACTGCTATTTTGCAACCAGTTCTAAATGCAGGGTCAAATCCCATAACTACTTTATCTTTAACTGGTGGTTGAAGTAATAAACTTTTAACATTTTTTCCAAATACACTTATAGCTCTTTCTTGAGCTATTTCTGTCAGATGATTTCTTATTTCTCTTTCTATAGATGGGAAAATTAATCTTTTATACGAATCTTCTATTGAATTTACAATTTCATCTTTATTCTTAAAGTTTTTATCCTTTACATATTCATTTACTATATAATTTAAAACTTTATCATTATTTATTTCTAATTTAACTTTTAAAAAATTCTCTTTTTCTCCTCTATTTATTGCTAAAACTCTATGTGGAGCCATACTTTTTACTGCTTCACTATAATCATAATACATATCATAAACTGATTTCTCATCAGTAGAACTTTTACTAACTATCATTCCTTCTCTTAAAGCAAGCTCTCTTATGTATTTTCTAATCTTAGCATCATCTGAAACTGTTTCTGCAATTATATCTCTTGCGCCTTTTAGGGCATCCTCAACAGAAATTACTTCTTTTTCTTCATTTATATAACTCTTTGCCTCTAAATCTATATTATCTAGATTCCTCTCTAGTATTGATACTGCTAGATTTTCTAGCCCTTTTTCTTTTGCTATTGTTGCTCTAGTCCTTTTCTTTTGTTTATATGGCGCATATATATCTTCTACTTCTTGTAGTGTTTTTGCTTTTTCTATATTTTGTGTTATCTCATCTGTTAATTTTCCTTGTTCATCTATTAACCTAACTACATCATCTTTTCTACTTTGAAGGTTTCTTAGATACATCAATTTTTCATAGAATTCTCTTAATGTGACATCACTCATCTCACCAGTCATTTCTTTTCTGTATCTAGCTATAAAGGGTATTGTATTTCCTTCATCAATAAGCTTTAGTGTATTATTTATTTGTTCGTCTCTGAGATTAAATTCATTTTTTAAGATTTGATTTATATCCAATTTTTTTCACTCCTAATGTTAGTTTTTTCATAAGTATAACAAACAGAACGAAGGCTGAGGGTTGTAGTCCTCAGCCTAAGTGCTGTAAAGTGCATAGTAAGCACTAACCTTCTTATATATCTATCTTAATTACTGTGCATTATTTATTAAACTGTCTTATTCATTTTTAAGTATTCATTGATAAACAAGTCTATATTTCCATTCATCACACTATCTACATTTCCAAACTCAGCATTTGTCCTATGGTCTTTGACTAACTTATATGGTTGGAAAACATATGACCTAATTTGGCTACCCCACGTTATTTGTGAGTATTTGCCTTGTATATCTTCTATTTTTTCCTTTTGCTCTAATTCTTTTAACTCTATCAATTTTGCCATCAAAAGTCTCATAGCTCTATCTTTATTTAAATGTTGAGACCTTTCATTTTGACACTGAACCACTACACCAGTAGGAATATGTGTTATTCTAACAGCTGAGTCAGTTGTATTTACATGCTGTCCTCCAGCACCAGACGCTCTATATGTGTCTATCTTTAAATCTGATGGATTAATTTCCACTTCTATATTTTCATCTAACTCTGGTGTTACATCTATAGAAGCAAATGAAGTATGTCTCTTTCCTGATGGGTCAAATGGAGATATTCTTACCAATCTATGAACCCCTTTTTCACTTTTTAAATATCCATAAGTATTGGTTCCCTCTACAAGAATTGTAGCTGTCTTTATTCCCGCTTCAGGGTCTGATATTATATCTAAAAGCTTAACTTTATAACCCTTACCTTCTGCCCATCTTATATACATTCTTAGAAGCATCTGAGCCCAATCTTGAGCGTCTAGACCTCCAGTTCCAGCATTTATAGATAATATAGCATTATTTTTATCATACTCACCATTTAGAAGAGTTTTTATTTTCATCTCAGATAATTTTTCTTCTATTGATTCTATAGACTTTTCTATATCCTTTTCAACAGAATCATCCTCTTCTTCTAGACCTATTTCAATTAATACTTCTACATCTTCTAATAAGCTGTTTAGACTTTCATATTCATCTAGAGTTTCTTTTAAAGCTTTATTTTCTTGAAGTACTTTTTGTGCTACTTCATTATCATTCCAAAAATCTTGTTTGTTTATCTTCTCTTCATTAATTTTTATCTTTTCCATCAATGAAGCTACGTCAAAGAGAAACCCTCAATTCTTCTAAATTTGAAGCTATTTGCTCCACACTATGTCTATACTCTTGTATCCTTAACATTTAATCCTCCAAGACTATCTTCCACAACAGTTTTTATATTTCTTGCCACTTCCACAAGGACATAAATCATTTCTTCCAACCTTTTCATCTTTTTTAATAGTTTTACTTGTTGGAAGAGTTCCATCTGATGGAGAAGTTAGATTTTCAACATCTACAACTGCTTTTCTTTCCACTGGAGCCTCTATTGTTATATTAAATAAATATCTTACAGTATCTTCTTTGATATGTTTATTCATCTCATCAAACATATCAAAACCTTCCATTTTATAAGCAATAACTGGGTCTTGTTGACCTACAGCACGAAGCCCTATACCTTGACGTAATTGATCCATTGCATCTATATGGTCTATCCAATGATTATCAACAGCTTGAAGTAAGATAACTCTCTCAACTTCTCTCATTCTTTCATAACCTATTTGTTCTTCTTTTGCAGTATATATCTTCATAGCTATTTCATAAACTTTTTCTGTTATTTCAACTGGATTAAGCTTTTCTATCTCTGGGATTTCTATACTACCTTTTGGTAAAAACAGATTATACATATGTTCCTTAAATCCGTCTTCATCAAATCCTTTATCTTTTGTATAAAGAGTCACTGATTCTTCTATTATAGAATGAGTCATTGACTGTACTTGCTCTTGTAAATCTTCACCTTCTAATACACGTTTTCTCTCTGCATATATTATTTCTCTTTGCTTATTCATAACATCATCATATTGAAGTACATGTTTTCTTATTCCAAAGTTTTTACCTTCGACTTTCTTTTGTGCACCTTCAATAGATTTAGATAATATTCTATGTTCTATAGGCATGTCTTCTTCAAGACCTATTTTATTTACGATTCCAGATATTCTATCACTTCCAAACAATCTCATAAGGTCATCATCAAGCCCTATATAAAATCTTGAGCTACCTGGGTCACCTTGACGACCAGCACGACCTCTTAACTGGTTATCTATTCTTCGAGATTCATGTCTTTCTGTACCAATTATAGCAAGTCCACCTGCTTCTATCACTTGTTTTTGTTCTTCTTCTGTTTGTTGCTTAAATTGTTTATATAATCTTTCGTACTCTGCTCTAGCTTCAAATAAAATTTCATTTCCTGCCACAGGTATTCCTTCTATTGGAGTATCAACTCTATTTACTACATCTTCTTTAAATCCATTTCTTCTCATTTCTCTCTTAGTTAAGAAATCTGGATTCCCACCTAAAACTATATCAGTACCACGACCAGCCATGTTAGTAGCTATTGTAACAGCTCCAAGTCTACCTGCTTGTGCTATTATTTCTGCTTCTTTATCATGGTGTTTAGCGTTTAACACTTCATGTTTAATACCTTTTTTCTTTAATATTTGTGATAGTAGTTCTGACTTTTCTATCGAAACTGTACCTACAAGTATTGGTTGATTAACTTTGTGTCTTTCAATTATTTCTTCAGCTACAGCGTTAAATTTACCTATCTCACTTTTATATACACAATCTGGTAAATCTTCTCTTACCATAAGCTTATTAGTAGGCACTTGAAAAACATCCATTTTATATATTGCTTTAAACTCTTCTTCTTCTGTTTTTGCTGTACCAGTCATACCTGAAAGTTTTTTATACATTCTAAAGTAATTTTGGAATGTTACAGTAGCTAGTGTTTTAGATTCTCTCTGTATTTTAAGACCTTCTTTTGCTTCTATTGCTTGATGTAAGCCTTCTGAATATCTTCTACCAAACATAAGTCTACCAGTAAACTCATCAACTATTACTATTTCTCCATCTTTAGCAACATAATCAACATCTTTTTTCATTATTACATGTGCTCTTAGAGCCTGATTTATATGGTGGTATAACTCTGTATGAGATATATCTGTTATATTATCAACATTAAAATATACCTCTGCTTTTTGTATACCTGATGCTGTTAGAGATACAGCCTTATCTTTTTCTTCTAATTCATAGTCATCTGGTTTTAAAGTTAACACAAATGTATTTGCATCTGAATATAAGTGAGTTGATTTATCTCCAGGACCAGATATAATAAGTGGTGTTCTAGCTTCATCTATAAGTATAGAGTCGACCTCATCCACTATCGCATAATTTAATCCTCTTTGAACTCTTTGCTCTTTGTGTATTACCATATTGTCTTTTAAGTAGTCAAATCCGTATTCATTATTTGTACCATAAGTTATATCACAATCATATTGTTCTTTTCTAACTTTTGGATTTTGACCATGTACAATAACACCTACACTCATTCCTAAAAACTCATAAACTTTTGCCATTTGGTCTCTATCACGTTTTGCAAGGTAGTCATTTACTGTTACAACATGTACACCTTTTCCAGTAAGAGCATTCAAATAAACAGGAGCAGTTGCAACCAAAGTTTTACCTTCACCTGTTTTCATCTCAGCTATTCTTCCTTGATGTAATACTATACCTCCAATCATTTGAACTCTGTAGTGTCTAAGACCTAATACTCTTTTAGAAGTCTCTCTGACTACTGCAAATGCTTCTGGAAGTATATCATCTATACTTTCTCCATTTTCTAATCTTTCTTTAAATGTATTTGTCATATTTTTAAGTTCCGAGTCTGCCATAGATTCAAATTTAGGTTCTAATGAATCTATTATATCAACAGTCTTACTGAACTTTTTCAATTCTTTTTTATCTGCCATGTTGAATAAACTATCCATAAAGCTCATATTTTACATCTCTCCTCGTTCTTTATTGTACTATTATTCATTTTACCATAAAAACTATACTTTTAATATTAATTTAAAAAGCTATCGATAAATAATTTATCGATAGCTAATATGATTAAATCTAAATTGCTTTATTCATGTTCTATTATACCATATCCGCCATTATGACGTTTATAAACTACGGCTATTTCATCTGAATCTATATTCTTGAACATATAGAAATCATGTCCTACTAATTCCATTTGTAATACAGCTTCTTCTTCGCTCATTGGCTTAACACTAAACTTCTTACGTCTTTGAATTACTATATCTTGATTTTCATCTTTGTAATCTTCTTGTTCATCTGCTAGATTTATCTCTGCATCTTGGAATCTTATACTCTTATTGTCTTGATGCTTATCTTGTAGTCTCTTTTTATATTTTTTTAATTGTCTACTTAATTTATCATATACAACATCTATAGCTGTGTATAAATTTTCCTGCATATCTTCTGCTCTAATTATAGGACCATTTACAGTAGCTATTGTTACTTCTATTTTTTGTCTTGTTTTTCTAGCACTTACTGTAACCTTTACATCAGTGTCTGGATGAATGTAATTATCTAACTTACTTAATTTGCTTTCGATTTTATTTTTTATTGCATCAGTCAATTCGATTTGTTTTCCAGATATAATTATGTTCATAAGTACATCTCCCTTCAATTATGCCAGTATAAGAAAATTTATACTTTAATAATATATTCTACACGAACTCTCATAATCCTTCTTTTATTATTAACTTTTGTGATTTTTTCTATTCAATTGATAGAATTATTTTTCATTTTTAATCACCTTAACGCTTATGTGGATTAATATTATAACAATACCCTGTGGATAATGTGGATAAAACTGTTAATAACTCTTGTTCCTGTGTATTTAAAGCTATTTTTATTGCCCTTTCTATCCACAAATATCTCCAATAATTGTTTATTAATATGTGAATTCATGTCATAAAGTGGTAATTTTAGGAAATTATATGTATTCTATGCCACTTAACTTTTATAAATTTTTCATAGTTATCCACCTTCTAAGACCTCCATATTTCATTTTTTCTTTCACTATTTAGTTTAGCTTCAAGATTACCTAAAAGTAGTAAAGCATCATAACAATAATTTCTTAATCAATATTCATATACCCAAACTACAATTGACTAACACTCTTTATTTAATCTAATAAGTTGTATAAATCATATATGTTTATATTATTTCGAAATTATATCTACTAATTGTTTAAGCTTTTGTCCGTCTATATCTTCAAATGGACTCTTATCTATTCTAACAGCTGTACCAAAATGAAAATTATTTGCCTTAGTTACTCCCTTTATTTCAACTATATTATTAAAATCAAGACCTCCACCTAAAAGAATTTTTATATTATTAGAGTTAAGCATCATATCTTTTATAATTTTTATATTATCTTTTATATTTCCCTTGCCCCCTGATGTTAGTATATTTGTAATTCTGTCATAATTCTTTAGAATATTAACACTTTCTATTGTATTTGATTCATCTATTGCTCTATGAAATGTAACATCAAGATTATCGCAGTATTGCAACAAAAAATCTAAATTTTCTTCGTCTATATTATCATTCTTATCTAGCATTCCAAATACAACGCCATTAGCTCCAATCTCTTTGACTGTATTTATATCTTTTAACATTATATTTATATCCTCTTTACTATACACAAAACTTTTGGCATGAGGTCTTATCATTACATTCACAGGTATCTTTACACTGTTAACAACACTTTCTATAAGGCCAAAGCTTGGTGTCAGTCCTCCTTCAGTTAAAGCACTAACTAATTCTATTCTATCTGCGCCACAATCTTCTATAATCTTAGCGTCTTCTACTGTCATTCCTATTATCTCTAACATAACTACTCCTTTGCTAATTCATATATTGCATTTGCAAATATCTTTGCATTTAAAATTATATCATCTATATCCATATATTCGTCGTGATTATGTGCTATTCCTTTTTGTCCTGGAAACGAAGGTCCAAATGGAACTATATTTGGCATTACTTTTGCATATGTACCTCCATTAGTTGTTACTGGAGTACCATCTAATGATGTTACTCTTTCATAAGCTATTTGAAGTTTTTTAACAAGCTTACTATCCTTATCAAAATATACAGGATTAAAATTACAAATTACTTCTATCTCTGTACCATTAGGAAAATTAGATTTTATTTCATGTAGTACATCTTCTAGTTTATAACTAAAGTCATATTTTACTTTTATCTCCAGCATTATGTAACTATTCTCTTTATGTAACTCTTGATTTGTAACAATCACTTTTTCAGACATATTTTCTATAAAGCTTAAAAATATATCTTCCTTATAGTTACAGTTATTTTTGATTATAATTTTCGCCATACCTTTTTCACCATATACAACAGGATATTTGCAATCTGGTGTGAACCCCATTATAGGAGGTTTTTCTTTTTTTAAATAATATGGTATATCTTTAAATCCACTTTCTTCATTTGTACCAAAAATTATCCTAACTTTTTTATCTAACTTTAAACTTAATTCTTTAATAACATATAGTCCATATAAAGCACACATTATAGGACCTTTATTATCTAATACCCCTCTACCATAGATTCTTCCATTATATATATCTCCTCCATAAGGTTGATATATCCAATTTTCACCTTCATGTACTACATCTACATGGCCAATTACACAGATATAATCTTTACTATCTCCATATTCTGCATAACCAATATAATTGTCTAAGTTTCTAACTTTAAATCCTAATTTTCTTGAAATTTCTAGTGCTTTATTAAGTGCTTTTCCTACCTTTTCGCCAAAAGGGAAGCCATTTTCTGGCTCCCCTTCAACGCTAGGTATTTTTACAATATCTACAATATCACTTAATAAATCTTCTTTTATCTCATCTACTTTATTGTTTATGATATTCATAAAAATCTCCTTTTAAATATTAAAGAACTCTACTTTACTGTATAAATACAAACTTTATTCACTCACTTCTATTGGTGCCTTTATTCTAGCTTCATATGCTTCCATCCACTCGTTTGAAACAACCTTATGTATAGTTTTACCATCTATTCTATTTGATATATACACTGTAGGAGTTTCTGCTTTAGTAGCTACTGAGAATGTAAAGTCAGCTATATTTGTAGCTACTCCCCACTCTCCTTTATTATTCATAGCAACTAATGATAAATCTCCAGCTTTTCCTCGTCTTTTGATAAGCTGTTCATCTAACTCATTTACTGCTATATCACATGCCTCTTGTGGATGTTTTCCTTCTTTCATAAGTCTAACTATCTCATATGATATACATCCTTTCATCAAATCTTCTCCAAGACCAGTAGCTGTAGCCCCTCCTATGCTACTATCAACGAAGAACCCCGAACCAGATAGTGCAGAATCTCCTATTCTACCTCTTTTCTTCATAAATAGACCACTTGTTGAGGTTGCTGCACACATCTTTCCATTTTTATCTAAAGATATCATCCCAACAGTATCATGACCAGCATATGGGCTTAATCCTTTATCTAAAGTTTCTTTTTTCCTTTTCTTATAATGGAGCTTAGCTCTATCTGTTAACATATTTTTTCTTTCAAATCCATTTTTATGAGCATACTCTTCAGCTCCTATTCCAACTAAGAAATTATTCACTTTCTCATAACTTAGTTTTCTAGCTATACTGACAGGATTAGAATAATCTCTTATACCTGCAACTGCTCCTATATCTAGTGTGTTTCCATCCATAAATGCAGCATCAAGTTCTACTTCACAGTTTTCATTTGGAAGTCCTCCATATCCAACCGATTTATAGAATGGATAATCTTCAACTTTTCTTACAGCAAGTTCTACAGCATCTCCTGCTTCCATTCCTTTTTCTAAATGTTCTGATGCTTCAGTGATTCCTTCTATGGCCATTCTCCATGTTGCTATCATTCCCCACATATCAGAAAATCCCTCCTTAATTATATAAACTCTATCCATATACTTTAATCATAATATAGTATGGTACTTAAACTTGACAATTGGTGGAGTATTAATTAATAACAAAATTCTTCTCTCATTGAAGTTATATCTTCTTTATTTGCTATTGATTTTGCTAATTTACATATATTGTTTAGTGAATCGTTAAGACCAATTCCACCTTTTTTAGGTGTCTTAACTATACATATATCATTTTTGTATTCGTTTATTATATCTGTATTTTCTTCTGACATAGCCGCAAAAGCTGGTATATCCGTTTTATTGTTTATACTTTTAGATAATATTGCTGACATCTTAGAAAAATTTTCATAGTTAAAACTTGGTCCGCAAATTACTACATCAGGATTTAACTTTTTAACCATAGCTATCATCTTATTTGTTACTTCTTCTTCATTGTTTATAAAAAATTCATCCCCACAAAAAAGTGTCGCTATCACTTTAGATTCTTTTAAAAATGGTTCCATCATTATACCTGGACCTAATGGGCTTGATTTTCCAGCAGGAGGTATATTGCTTTTTTCTTTCCCACCTGCACCTGCTTGTATTTGATCCAATATCATAACTATTTTCTTCATAATTTTCCTCCTATAATACTAAATCATCAAAAGATATATCATCATCTTCCTCTTCAACATTTGTTTTTTCTTCTTTTAAATATTGTTTATCTAACATTTTTATAAATGGCATGTACATAAATATTCCTAGTACAAGAAGTATTATTTGTAGTAAAGCACCTTGCCATCCTGTTGTTAGAAATCCAGAGAATATAATTGGAGTTGTCCATGGCAATTGAACTCCATTTGTAAGTGGTACTAATCCTGCTGACATACAGAAATAAGCTATTATTATGTTTATTGTTGGAACTATTGCAAATGGTATCAATAATATTGGGTTAAGCATTATTGGTAGACCAAATATTAATGGCTCATTTATTCCAAATATCCCTGGTAGAATTGATAATTTACCCATTGATTTTATACGTTTACTTTTGCATATAAGTAACATAGCTATAATTAAGGATAGTGTACTACCTGCTCCACCAAATGTTGCAAACATATCCTGGAATTGACCAGTTATTATGTTTGGTATTTTTGAACCAGCTTGAAAAGCCGCTAAATTTTCAGCTGATAAAATTTTTAATATTGGATTATAGACAGCTCCAACAACACTACTACCATTTATTCCAAAGAACCAGAATAAATGTAAGAATATATAAGCTATTGCCATAGCACCTAAACTATTTCCTAATTTTAATAATGGCATTTGTAAAAACTTAAATATAAATTCATGTATACTTCCATATGGTGTAGCTTCAAAAGCAATCTTAACTAAAAAGAAAACTATCATAACTATTGCACTTGGTATTAATGCAGCAAATGATTTTGAAACAGTTGGAGGAACTCCATCTGGCATCTTCAATGTCCACCCTTTTTTAACAACTACTGCAAATAATTTAACAGATGTTATTGCGGTTATCATTCCTACAAACATTCCCTTAGAACCCATCCAACCTAATGGGATACCTGTTACCATATAGACTGCCTTTGTTCCTTCTGGTGTATATGGTATTACAAATGGTGTCACTATAAAAAAAGCTACTATTGCAACTGCTGATGATGCAATTGGGTCTACATCTATTTGTTTAGCATAAGAGTAACCAATTCCTAAAACTGCAAGTAAAGTCATTACTTCAAAAGTCGCTATAGTTGGTTGTTGTAATTTTACTGCCCAATCTGGACCAAAAATTTGACCTACGAATTCGTCCCATCCTTTTATTGGGAAGTTCGCTACTAATAAAAATAACGACCCTATTATCAATAATGGTGATGATACTAAAAAACCATCTCTAATTGCAATTAATAATTTATTTTTACCTATTTTTTCAGCCAATGGCATAAGTATTCTTTCCAATTTATTCATCTATCCACCCTCATTTCTCAGTATCTTTTTACTATATTTTAAGACTTTAAGCTTGTTTAGATTTTATTAATTTTATAGCAAGCTTTAATACTTTTTCTCCATTCATAGTTCCATAATCAGTTTCGTTTATTATATCCACAGGTTTTCCTTGAGCTTCAAACTTTGGCTTTAACTCCTTTAGCATGTATTTAACTTGAGGCCCTAACAATATACAATCTGGATTCTTTTCTGCAACTATCTTATCAATTTCTGCTATTGGAAATGCTTCTACTTCTATTGGTAAATTGTGTTCATCTGCTACTTTCTGCATCTTTCCTGCAAGTAAGCTTGTTGACATCCCAAAACTACAAAATAAATATACTTTTCTCTTCATTATCTTAAATCCCCCTTAATTACTTTTTATTTTAGTTTTTGAATTTCTTTTCTTAGCACTATCATTTCTTTTATAAGGTTTCTTTCACTCATACAAGTCATTAAATGGTCTTGAGAGTGAATTAGTAAGATAGATATATCTGACTTATTTCCTCCTGCTTCCTTTTGTATAAGTTCTGTTTGTACTTTATGTGCTTTTAATATTTCTTCATTTGCACTTTCGATTAATTCATCAGCCTTTTCAAAATCGTTTTCCTTTGCACAATCAAGAGCTTCGTAAAGCATAGATTTTGCATTTCCAGCATGAATTATAATCTTTAATACTATTTCTTCCATTTCTTCCTCCTAAATTACTTGTCTACTTTTAACTGATTTCTATCTGATAGATATATAATATCTTATAAAAACAAAAAAACATGCACAACTTTTTCCATTGGATGGAAAATTTTGTGCTTATTCACATTTTGATATAAATTTATATAAGAATATTTTTTATATTTTTAATATCACATTTACTTAGCACATCAAGCATATTTTCATCTTCTGTCAATTTAGATATTTCTTTGAATAATTCTCTAAATACTTTTCTATCATCATCTTTTTTATAAGCTAACAAAAGTATAATCTTTATGTATTTTCCATTTCTAATTTTTATTGGTGTTTTCAATCTTGCAAAACATAAGACAGATTGTTTTATGTATTTCATATCTCCGTGAGGAAACAATATTCCTTTCCCAACATTAGTTGGATATGCCTTTTCTCTTTCTATAATAGAATTTAAATACTCCTTATCTGCATAATGCTTTTCGATTAATAAATTAGTTAAGTATGCTATAGCCTCATAAATATCATTATGTTCTAGCTCTCTTATTAAATAATCAGACATCATTAATCTATTCATAAGTTTATATGATGTATCTTTTTCTTTTATTTTGTTGGTAAATTCTTTAAGTTTATTTTCATCTTCATCAGTAAATAGTGGTGTTGTTATAAAAATTGGCTTTTGTACATTTTCATATTCTTGAAATGCAATTATAAAATCTATCATTTTATTGAAGTTATCTCTTCTTAAATCTTCTTCCCTTAGAGTTTCAACTATTTCTATATTATTAAATCTCTTTTCTATCTTTACTTTTAGCAACATACTTACTCCAAAGCTAAATGGGCATACGATACTTGCTTTTTTAGTTGATTCTCTCTTATTACTTTTTCTTTCTAAAGATGTTTGAAAGTGAAGAGTAAGATAACCTATTTCATCTTCAGTTATTTGTTTTTCTTTTTGCTCAATTCCTATTGAATTTGAAATTACTGTAAATAAAAAACAAAATTTATTTTTTATATTATCTAAAAGTGGATTTTCCAAATAAACATTACTTTGCATTTGGTACATTGTAACATTTAAGTGACATATTAATTGGTCATAAAGCAATATATCATTATTAAAGTTTATACCTGATTCTTCTGATACTAGATTTATAATTCTTTTTGTGTACTCTGATAATTCTTCATTAAGGTATAGTGATTTTTTAGTATCTTTACTATTTATTTGTTTATTCATACCAAGTATTAGTGACTCTATAAATAATTTTTCTTCATGGTTTAACACTATAGACAGACTGGATTTCAACTCATTTTCTATATCTAATATAAGAATTTCTAACTTTAGTTCTTTTTTAATATTTAATATTTCAAAAGAATTCCCTAACCTTATTCGTATGATATTTATAAGTAAAAATAACATCAATTGCCTGAATGAGACATCTGTAAGTCTTATATCCATTTTATCTTCTATCATAGACATTATATTTTTGACAACTATTATGTCTACCATATGGAAATATTCTATTTCATCCATGTTTAGTCTGTATTTATCTATATATTTAAATAAGAACGCCACTAACATTATCCTTATGTCTTTCTCATTTCCCTCAATACATATACCACTACCTGTTTTAGTTGAAATTTTTAAATTATAATTACTTAATTCTACTGATAATTTATTTATTTCTTCTCTAGCAATATTTTTATTTATATACAATTTATTGGATAAATCATTTAAGGTAACTTTCTTATTATTGCAAAGTAATAGATTCAATATCTCAACTTGTTTATGAAGTTCACTATTTACTCTTTTAACTTCACCTCTTAACTTCTGATTTACTACTATTTTATCCGTATCATCTCCACTAAACTTAATCCCTATGTTAGGCTTTCTTTTAATATAAGCACTACAAAAAGTAGATAACCATTCATCAATGTACTTACAATCATTTCTTATTGTTCTCTCTGAGCACTCAAAATCGTTAGCAATCTCATTGATATTTATAAATTCTTCTTTTAATAGCAATACTGTCAACAAATTCTCTTGTCTTTTGTTCATATATATCACCTCTTTATGACTCATTCTAAATTTATTATATATAAAAAAGAGCTACACATAAAAACATTATGTTAGCTCTCTTTTAATATGATATTTAGCTGACCTGGTCTTTGACCCCACACTCGCCTACTGGAGGGTTCGCTTGGGTTCGCCGCACTACTACTCTCTCTCGATTTTATTATCGGTAGGTCTTACTTCTAAGCCGCACCATGCTCATTAACTCAACTTTTAGTGTTAACTTACGTGGATCCTTTTGCCTGCGACTGGCTTGGACTTTCAACCACAGACCTAAATATCACTTATTCATTTTAATATTTTAAAGTGAAATTGTCAATATATAAGATTATTCCATAACATAGTTGTCATTTGCTCTTGTAAGCAAAGTCATTACAAAAACCTTATTAACACCAGATAACTTTAAAATCTTAGATATTTCATTTGTTGTCAAGCCAGTTGTAAATATATCATCTATCAAAAGTACATTTTTATTATTTATTAATTTAATATTTTCGTTAACAGCAAATACATTTTTTAATTCCTTTTTTCGCTCTTGTTTACTTAACTTATAGAGCATCCTTGTATTTTTTTCCCTAGATATACAATCTAATATTGGAACATTTGTTATTTTACTCAAACTCAAAGCTATTTTTAGTGCTTGATTAAATCCTCTTTTATTAAGTCTTTTCCTATGAAGTGGAACAAATAATATATAATCAAATTTCACATTTTCTAAATCCAACTTTTCTTTCATTATTTGAGCTATGTATTTAGCCATAAATGTTTTTTGATTGTACTTTAATCCTAATATTATTTTTTTAGTTATATCATTGTATTCAATACAGGAGATTGACTTATCAAAATAAAAACTTTTATCAAAACAATAGCTACATCCTTCAATAAATTCTTTTTCAAGCGAATGATGTATGATTGGCTTTCCACATTTTATGCACCCATTTAGTATAAAATTCATTTCATCAAAACAACTTTTACAGACTGAATAGGTATTAGTTTTTTTTATTGATTTATCACAAATTATGCAATTTATATTTTCAGGATAAATAAAATCCAGACATTTATTAATCAGATTTCTAAGACTCTTAATAAAATTATCATTGCATATTTTCATATTTACTCTATCAACAGCCCTTCTTGTTTGAATTTATTTAGCTTATATCCTAAGTTTGAATATCTTTGATTTACTCTATTATTTTTTATCATATATTCCAAATATTTCACATCTCCAACTAATACAACTAATTTTTTTGCTCTTGTCACTGCTGTATATAATAAATTACGGCTTAATAACATAGGAGGAGCCCAAGTTATTGGTATCACTACAACTGGAAATTCACTTCCTTGACTTTTATGTATAGTTGTACAAAAACTATGGTCAATCTCATCTAACTCATCATATAAATATGATACAATTTTAGTTTGGTCAAATAACACATAAATAGTTTTCTTATCTTTATCTATATGATATACATAGCCTATATCTCCATTATATATACCTTCCCCACTTTCCTTTTGGTCTTCTGTCTCCCATTTTTTTGTATAATTATTTTTTACTTGCATTACCTTGTCACCAACTCTAAACAACCTTTTAGAAAAACTTTCTTCTACTTTAAACTTCTCCTTTTTGTTAAGATACTTTTGTAACTCTATATTCAGATTGGTAACTCCTAGCTCTCCTTTTCTCATTGAAGATAAAACCTGTATATCTTTTAGTTTATCAACATTATAAAATTTAGGTAGTCTTTCATTTACCAAACCTATTATTTCATTCAATATCTCTTCATTCGTTGATTTTCTTATAAAAAAGAAGTCTTTTCCCTTTGTATTTAAATGAAGTGGTTCGCCATTATTTATCTTATGCGCATTCACAATTATCATACTTTCTTGAGCTTGTCTAAATATTTCATTTAATTTGACCACATTTATAATATTTGAGTCTATCATGTCCTTAAGTACATTACCCGCACCTACAGAAGGTAATTGGTCACTATCCCCAACTAATATTACTCTTGTTCCTAATTTTATTGCTCTAAGTAAATTATACATTAAGATAATATCTACCATTGATACTTCATCGACTATTATTACATCTGAGTTTATCGGGTCTTCTTCATCTTTAAAAAATGTTAAATCATCATCTGTTGAAAATCCCATTTCTAATAATCTATGTATAGTCTTTGCTTCTTTATTAGAAGTTTCACTCATTCTCTTAGCTGCTCTTCCCGTTGGAGCAGCTAAAGTTACGCTTTTACCATTATTTTCAAATATATCTATAATTGCATTAATAGTAGTAGTCTTTCCAGTACCTGGACCACCAGTTATAATTAATACTCCACTGTTCATAGATTCTTTAACTGCTAAAACTTGTTTCTCTGCTAACTTAATTTTCTTATCATCTTCTAAAATTTTAATTTCATTTTCTATATCTATATTCAAATCTTCAAATTCATACTGCGACAATTTTACTATTTGACTACATACTCCATTTTCAGATAGGTAGTATGGCATAAGATATATGAGATTTTCATTATTTACTTTTTCTATATGTATTTTTTGATTATATACCAACATCATTACACATTCTTTTACTATGTCTCCACTTAACTCCAACAATTTTTCCGAATCTTGTATTAGAATGTGTTCTGGTAAATATGTATGTCCATTACTTAGGGATTTATTTAAGGTATATAATATTCCTTGACATACTCTATCTTTAGAATTTTTATCTATGCCAATTTTATTAGCTATACTATCAGCTACTTTAAACCCTATTCCTCTTATGTCTTCAGCAAGCTGATATGGATTTTTATTTATAATTTCTATTGCACTACTTTTATATTTTTTATATATTTTTAGACAGTAATTGGGTGTTATTCCAAAAGGAGATAGTTCTATTATTATGTTTCTTAATTCTCTATCTTCTTCATAACTCTTTACTATTTGCTTTACCTTTTTACTGCCTATACCCTCTACTTCTTGTAATTTTTCTGGGTAATTTTGTATTACATCTAGTGTATCAACACCAAACTTATCAATTATTCTCTTAGCCATTTTTTCGCCAATTCCATGTATCATACCAGAAGATAAGTAAACATAAATTCCTTCTAAAGATGATGGTGTCACTGGCATAAAACTATTCACTTCAAATTGAGTTCCATAAATTTTGTGGTTTACCCATTTACCTTCAACTTCTATACTCTCTCCCATTGCTAAGGTAGGCATACATCCTACAACAACAATTTCATCATTTTCATTTACCAGATGAGCTATTGTATAGCCATTATCTTCATTTTTAAAGACTATTTCACTTATCATTCCTTCTAATTTTTCCATTTTTATCTCCTAAAAATACTAATAATTGTTCCGTTTGCATGTTAGTATACTTAAATATATTAAGTTCTATGATAGGATTCTATCAGAAAATTTTTCTATATTTTTATACTTAACTTAATTTCCAACTATTATACATTTTATCAGAAACAAAAAAAATCTGCATCCTTAAAATATGGTACCTTAAAATAAAGGCACCATATACAAATAATTATTTTATTTCAACCAGCTTGCTTCTAAAACATAGATTAAATTTCACAAATTTATTTTGATATTAATTTACTTCAGATTTATTTTCCTTATATCCTTCAGTTTTGGTAATTCTTCGATAAAGCATACATAGTAAAATTAAAATTCCCATATAACCTGTGTATGGATATAATGTCCCTACAAGTTTATCAAATGGTAATAATCCTCCTATACATGCTAATATGCTTACTACTACTGTTATTATTTTAAATTTAGGATGGTCATCTTCCACAAATCTATTAGTTACTGACCATAATAATGGTACAGCTGTAGTATATATTCCTAATAAAAGTACTACTGAGAATAAAATACCTATAATTGGAGATATCTTGTCAGCTAAATAAAGAGCTGGTATTTCTTTTGTGTATATATTTCCTACATCTGAAAGTAGTGCTAGATTCATCATTATAGCTGCTGCCATAAGTGCTACTCCACCTACTATACCTCCCCATACAGCATCTTTCTTATTTACTGCTGAAGCTCCCATTCCTGTCAAGAATGTTATTACTATTATTACATTATAGCAAGTATAAAGTACACCTGAGAAATATCCATTTGATGTAGCAGTTTTAACGTTTAGACTATCAACTATAGCTCCTGCATTTGATAAAGCACCAATATTACTAAATAAACTAATTGCTCCCACTAAAAGTGTAAATATTATTATTATAGGACCTATATTACCTAGTATCTTGGAAAGTCTTGTCAAACCTAGAGATACAGTTATTAGGGAAACTATTGCCATGCCAATTCTACCTACATATGGATTTAGCCCATAATACTCTGACAATGTAGCTCCTGCTCCTGCAATCATTATTACTAATGTACCAAACAAAAACAATGGTCCAAACCATTCAAAAAATGTACCAAGATATTTTCCACAATATACTTGATAAATCTTTATTGGCTCTTTAAGCTTTAGTTCTCTCCCTTTTTCTATAACTTCTGCTCCAAACCATGAGAATAATACCATAGATATTATTCCTCCTATAATACCAGCATACCCATAAAACGTAAAGAATTGTAATATCTCTTGACCAGTTGCAAATCCAGAACCTATTACAGTCGCTACATATGCTCCAGCAAAACTTATAACCATTTTGATGTTCATTTTACTCGACATACACACTACTCCCTCCTAAATAAAATAAATTTTTTAATAAGTAAAATTTAATGTAAGTTTATTAAGACTATATTAGTTGTATTATTGATGCTTTTCAATATTTTTTGAATTATTTAACATTACTTAACGAAATCTTAACCAGTTTTTAACATATGTCTCCTAATATGTATTAATTTAATGCAATATTATATAATGAAATATATTAATCTCACTAAATAATGTTTCTTTATTATATGATTGAAAATTAGTATTTATTAAATATATTTAATCATAAAATAAAAAACTGCTAAAACGTAATTATAAAATTACATTCTAGCAGTTCCTTGTCTAAGCACTATTCACCTAATGCGTCTTTTCTTAATTGTTCTACTTTATCAGTTTTTTCCCATGGTAAATCTATATCAGTTCTACCAAAGTGACCATAAGCAGCAACCTTTTTGTAAAGAGGCTTTCTTAAATCTAAATCTCTTATTATTGCTCCTGGTCTTAAATCAAAGTGTTTGTTTACTAGTTCAACAAGCTTTTCTTCTGAAACTTTGCCTGTCCCAAAAGTATCTATAAATATAGATAATGGTCTAGCTATACCTATGGCATATGCAAGTTCTATCTCACATTTATCTGCAAGTCCAGCTGCAACAATATTTTTAGCCACATATCTAGCGGCATAAGCAGCAGATCTATCAACTTTTGTAGGGTCTTTTCCTGAAAAAGCTCCTCCACCATGTCTAGAATATCCACCATAAGTGTCTATTATTATTTTTCTTCCTGTAAGACCTGTATCTCCTTGAGGTCCTCCTATAACGAATCTTCCTGTTGGGTTTATATAAATTTTAGTATCTTCATCAAGTAATTCAGCTGGTATAACTGATTTTATAACATGCTCAATTAAATCTTGTCTTATCTTATCATTTGATACTGTTTCACAATGTTGAGCTGATATAAGAACTGTATGTACTCTTATAGCTTTATTTCCTTCATATTCAACAGTAACTTGAGTTTTTCCATCTGGTCTTAAATAATCAACTAAACCTGTCTTTCTAACTTCTGTAAGTCTTCTTGATAATTTATGAGCTAATGATATTGGAAGTGGCATTAATTCTGGAGTTTCATTACATGCAAATCCAAACATTATACCTTGGTCTCCAGCTCCCACTTTTTCTATTTCTTGTTCTATTTCTTCTCCAGTCTTACTCTCTAGACCTTCATCAACTCCCATAGCTATATCTCCAGATTGTTCATCTATAGAAGTTATAACTGCACAAGTGTCACAGTCAAATCCATATTTTGCTCTTGTATATCCAATTTCTTTTACTGTTTCTCTTACTAATTTAGGTATATCTACATAAGCAGATGTACTTATTTCTCCAGCTACTAAAACTAAGCCTGTTGTTACTGTAGTTTCACAAGCTACTCTAGATTGTGGGTCTTTTTCTAACAATGCATCTAATATTGAATCTGATATTTGGTCACATATCTTATCAGGATGTCCTTCTGTAACTGATTCTGACGTAAATAAATGTCTTGCCATTTTTGTTCCTCCTTATTCATTCTTAATTTTTATTATAGGTTTTACCTTATCTTCAATTCTTAGAAATTTTACTCAAAATAAAAAACCTCTCCTTATAAGAAGAGGTTAATAATCGTAATCGCATACTAATTAACTGACCTCATCTCTCAAGACTTTTGTCTTGCAGGAATTAGCACCTTTTCCCATTTGGGTGGTTGCTGGGCTTCACAGGGCCTATCCCTCAGCCTCTCTTGATAAGGTAATCAAGATTTAAGTTTTATTTTACCTTATTAGCTTACTATTTTTTTAAAATTTTGTCAAGATTTTTAGTCATATTTTTGCCATTACTTTTTTTGTGAGACAAATAAAATATTATCTCTATCTGAAATTTAAAGTTAGGTCTTTTTAATGTTTTTTATTCATATATTTTTTTGAAGGGGGTGTTCCTATTGTATTTAGCTAAAGTAAATTACAGCGATGATGATGTTATACAGATGCTAAGTTCAGTTCTCAAAACCATAATTAATGAAAATACGATTGTTGTTTGCATAGGAACAGACAGGGCTATAGGTGATACTTTAGGCCCTTTAGTTGGAACAATACTTAAAAACAGTAAATTTAAATACCCCGTTTACGGTACACTAGATAACCCTATTCACGCCTTAAATATATATGAGTCTTTAGATACTATAAAAAATACACATATGCAAGGTAACTTCTTGGCTATAGATGCTTGCTTGGGGTCACAGAGTAACATAGGTAATATACAGATTAGAGAAGGACCTATCCTGCCTGGAAAAGGTGTGGGAAAAAAACTACCTCAAATAGGAAATTATTCTATAGTAGGAATTGTAGATAAAATTGATGAAAATAACAGACTTTCATTTAATAATATACGTCTTAGCTTTATACTAGACTTAGCTGAAACAATAGCCTTAGCACTATTGGTATCTACTTAAATCTTATATAAGGTAACTGATAAAATTTTTTGTATTAAAAGGGTAGATACTATAGAGTATTTAATTTAATAAATACTCCAAATTATCTACCTTTTTATTTTGATATTTATTCTTCTGTTTTCATTCTTAAAAATTTTATTTCTCTACTAGAGCAAACATTAACTCACCTTTACAGACAAGTTCTTCACCAACATAAGCTTTAGCATCTGCTTTTGCTATATTTCTTCTAAGCGTTGTCATTTCAACTTCCATAGTCAATGTATCTCCTGGTCTTACTTCTCTCTTGATTCTAACTTTATCAATACCAGCAAATACACCTAATTTACCTTTATTTTCTTCCAAAGACATCATTGCCACTCCACACACTTGTGCTAGAGCTTCTACTATCAACACGCCTGGCATCAATGGGTAATTTGGAAAATGACCTTGAAAAAATGGTTCATTAACTGTTACATTTTTTATACCAACAGCTCTTTTTCCAACTTCTAACTCTGTAATCTTGTCCACTAATAAAAATGGATATCTATGTGGTATTAGTTCTTTTATTTCATCTATATTTAACATTTTAAACTCTGCTACTCAAAATATGGTCAAATATATCCATATCGAGATTTTTCCTTCTTCACTGAACCTCGCCTTGCCTAAGCTA
>NZ_JAGWCT010000034.1:0-41237 GCF_020657815.1 Clostridioides sp. ZZV15-6597
ATCTTGGTGAGTTAGATAACAAATCTGATTTTAATTTTAGATTACAGTTATGCTCTGATTTACTATCTCATATTGTAAAAGATAATGCTAAAGATAAATTTTTAAATTTATTTGACCTTATTAGGTATAAAACTTTAGACTTAATTAACAAGGATGATGTACTTAATAGACTGATAGACTTCAATAAGATAAAATCTATTGATGAAGAGCTTCTATCTACAGGAATAAAATTTATAAATAATGACTTAAACATCTCTAAAACATCTAGTGATATGTTTTTACATAGAAATACACTGGTGTATAGGCTGGAAAAAATTAATGAAATACTCAACCTTGATTTAAAAAACTTTGAGAATGCAATGATTTTTTATCTAAGTGTAAAATCTTATTTTCTATATAAAAAAATTTAACTACTAAATTAAGCAGAAATTTTGTATATTAGTTCAAATTTCTGCTTAATTTTAATTCAAAATATTGTATACCTATAAAGTATTCTGTACTTCAAGTTTATGAATATCCAATCAGTCATATTTTGCAAATAGTATTTTTAAAATAAAATTCAATAAAAAACTTATTATACCTAAAATCACCATAACATATCCTAATATTTTAAATTGTCCTGATGTTATGGTTGCTTCAAATACCATTCCAAGTAATACAGTAGCAAAAATAGAACCTAAATAACGGCTAGTTTGAAACAGACCAGAGGCTGTACCTATGCTCTCAGGAGGACTTTCTTTAAACATTGAAGATTGTAATGCTACATTACCAATTCCATAACTAACACCTGCTAATGATAAAATAATTCCCTTACCTATTACTGGTATATAAACAAAAATTACTGAAAGAAGTACTGCACTAATCAACATAAAAATTGATGACATCATAAGAGGCAATCTAGTTCCAGATTTGTCTATCCATCTTCCAGTCAATGGAGATATAAATATACCTATACCAGACATGAACAACATAAATAGACCAGTTGCTTTTGCACTATAATGTAATGCATCTTGAAAATAACTAGGAAGACCAAAAAACAAAATATAATTAAAGAAATTTAATATAATAAACTGTAAGTAAACCTTTGACAATTTAGGGTTATTTACAAATAGTTTAATATCTATAAATGGTAATTTTGTTCTCAGCTCATGCCAAATAAAAAGACATATCAATATTACACCTAATACAAGTTGTTCTAAATTAAAAGACTCTTTCATAGATAGCAAGAATAGTAATAAAAAAATCATTGCAATTGAAAATAGAAGTATACCAATAATATCTAATCTTGATAAAACATTTTTTAAAGTCTCCTTTACACCTTTTTTCTCTTTTGCTTCTTTTGGAAATAAAAAATATCCTAAACATATAGAAACCATAACAATAGGTATATTTATGAGAAATATAGCATGCCATCCTCCTAAATCCAACAATAATCCCCCAAGTGTTGGACCTAATCCTGCTGTAGTTGAAGCAAAAATGGTTAGGACTGCTAAGGCAGAAGATTGTCTTTCCTTTATATTATTTTGTATAAGAGCAACTCCAGATGGATATAGGGTACTTGTTCCGATTGCCTGAATTACTCTTATAAAAATCAATATAAAGAATGATTGAACAAATGGTACTATAGATGCTGATAAAATTACAAGTATCAAACCACTCAAAAATAAGATTTTTCTACCTATTAAGTCCCCTATCTTACCTGAAACTGGTTGTGCAATAGCACTAGCTAAATAAAATGCTGAAACAATCCAAGATACAGTTGTAAAACTAATATGAAAATCATTTTGTATACTATGTAAAGCAAGTGAAATCATAGAAGAATTAAGAGGATTCAGCATAGTTCCTGAACCTATGGCTATCAAAAAAAGTGTTCTTCTAGTGTTTGTTTTGCCCATATATCACGCCTCCAATAAGCAATTCATTTCCCTTATAAAAAAGCAGCTCCTATAATCCCTGCGTCTGAACCTAAAGTTGCACATACAATTTTTGCTATATCTTCTTTTTTGTACAATACGAATTTTCTTACTAAATCTTCTATCCCATCAAGTATTATATCACTTGCTTTAGAAACTCCTCCTCCAATTGATATAATTTCTGGGTCTAATGTATTTATTGTATTTGCAAATGTTTTTGCTAAATAAGATTTAAATCTAGTTATTACTTCAATTGCAACTGTGTCGTTTTCTCTATATGCATCAAACACCATCTTTGCATCTATTTTTTCTAAATCTCTTTCTGCTAAATCTAAAATCATGCTTTTTCTACCTTCTTGTATAAGTTTTTGAGAATATTTTATAATGGCAGTTGCTGAACAAAAAGTTTCCACACAACCATTATTTCCACAATTGCAATCAAAATAGTTTTCTCCTATTACTTGATGACCTATTTCTGAACCTAATCCATGTGCTCCAGAAAAAACTTTTTGATTGATTACTATTCCTCCTCCTACTCCAGTTCCTAAAGTATATAAAACACCAACATCTGCACCTTTCATACTTCCAAACTTTGATTCTCCAAGTGCTGCTACTGTTGCATCATTTTCCCCATTAACTTCTACATTTGGAAACCTTCTTTTGAGTTCGTTCTTAAAATCTTTTCCATCCCATTTTAAGTTTACACAAGTTACTAACCCTTTTTTATTTATAAACCCAGGCACTCCAAATCCAATAGACTTTATCTCTTTCATATTTAGATTGTTTTCTTCTAACAGTTTATCAATCATTATTTTTATATCATCTAGTATTCCTTCAAAGCCCTTTTCAACCACAGTTTTACATTCTGTTCTAAAAAGTATCTTTCCTTGATTATCAACCACACCTGCTTGTATGCCTGTTCCTCCAATGTCTACACCTATATAATACATCTTTTTCACCTTTCTCTTTTAAATTTTATTAATATATATATTTTATCATGTCTATATTATATTAAAATGTAAAACCATGCAAATTTTTAATAATATCTTTAATACAAAACAAAAGCACCTTCCCATAGTATATTTTCACTATGAGAAGGTGTTTATTTTTATAAATTATTTCAATTTATTAGATGTCAAAACAAACTATATTTAAATTAATTATTTTAAACTCTTATCTTGACTTATTTTTTTGTACTAAACAATATTTTTGCAACTATATATCAACCAAATCTTAAATATATTTTTTACAAACATAAATTAGTTTTACATAACATAATAAGTTGCTTTTATTATTCACCAATCTATACTAAAAATCTTATACACATAATATATATATTTCTTTACATATACATATATTTGACTAAATACATATTTCTTTACATACATATCTAGCCTATTACCTAGCCATACATACATATTTCTTTACATATGCACATATCGAAAGCAATTTTTCACATAAATTTTTCTAACTAAATTATAAGCAAATATGAAATTTGCAAAAGTTTTAATTCTTACAAATAACTTTAAAACTTAGATGCTTTGGCTATACAATATGACTATTTTACTACCAAAATTTTAAGTCTAGGCAATTCCAATAATTATCCCAGCTTTTGAGTTTTTCCAGTACTTAATATAGCACTAAAAGCATCTAACTTTATTTCATAGATTATAATTGAGTTTTCTTCATCATTTGGCTGTGCCACATCCGTTCCCACTGGAATCACCCCTTTCTCTTATTTAATTACATTATAGCATATTATATATTTTAGGACAAGTATTTTTCAGAAAATTATATATATTCAATTTTTATTTTTTGTCTATCTTATAGCATGTTAATGTAATTAATATTTATATAATTTACTCTTTACATATATAAACAATAGAAGAATATTTTGAATCTAAGTCAGTCTTATATATAGATTTTAGATTTTTAACACTTATAGTATACTCTTTTCCAGATTCAAATTTAGTCTTTATATTCACTATAAAATCTCTTTTAGAATCTACTGTAATATCTTCTACTTGAACTACTGGGTCTATCAAGTAGTTCAATTCATCTTCTGCTAATACCTTATCAAGTGTCATATTAAAAGTAAGAGAAATTCCATCATTATTATTATCAACTGCTTCAAGTTTTAATTTTGGCTTTTCTACACCACCTGCACAAACTGGTAAACTTCCTCCTTGTATACCAGAAGCCATTGCGCTCAATCTACATTTTATAGATGGTTCTTCACAAACATTATATTCATTTCCTGTAGCATTTTCATCTGATATTAATCTACATAAATCTCCCAATTGCTCATATCCTCTAAGAGTTAAAGTCATCCATTGGTCACCAAACCATATTTTTCTACTTACAACACCAAACGAATAATAATCTGATGGTCCTGTCCCTGACATTTTATCACTATTTTGTGGTGCTCCTCCATAGAAACGACCTATCCCATGGCCAATTGCCATAGCAAGACCCTCAACATCTAAGTTTTCCATTCTAACTAATCCACCAGATACTAGGACAGTCTTTACTCCATATTCTTCAAATGCATATACATTTGGTTCTATTCTATCCCATTCTAAATGTATATTTATATCTGGATAAAATCCTTTAAATAGTTTTATTAAATATTGGATTGCATTTAAGCCCAATGTCATATGTATTGGAAATTGTGTGCCATTTTGGAATATATCATTTGCTTGTTCTCTTGTAAACAATGTATGTGCTGATGATATAGTTCCTTTATATCCAAACTTATATGGTGAAAACTTCTCATTAACAGCCACTTCTGGATTATCTTTTGTATTAAAAAGTAATACTCCTCTATCCTTTACAAGATGTTTACACTCTTTCATATGTTCTTCACTTCCTATAATAGGTAGATTATTGTAATTTTCAACTTTTAAACTATCCTCTAAATCTTCAAAGTGAAGTTGAAGTGTATAATCTCCACAAACTACTCCACCTGCAATAACTAAATGCTTATCAACACTTCCTTCAAAATTTATATCAGTCGTTATGTGATGGACTCCACCAGTATAATGACCTAAACTAGCAGTCAAAACAGGCACCTCATTTCCATCTTTATCAATTAGTACATCTCCTGGCTTCAATTTACCTGCTATAGTAAACTTTCCATTAGCAAGTAAAAATACATGGTCTGCAGTTACAATTAGTTCTCTTTTACCATTTTTTATTTTCTTTTCTAATTCATCTAAATTATCCTCATCTACAGAACGATATACTATATATACCATTGCAGGTTGTTCTCCACTTTCAGTACCTGTACTAAATTGTACTTTTACAGGCTCCCATATAAGATTTAACTTTTCTCCATCATTTTTTATAGAACCTCCTAAGACTCTATCACCATTTTTAATGTTTTGTACCTCTACTTCACCATCTGGTACCGAAATAAAAGTCCCATCTGCAAAGCATGAACAACAGCAACAACAATCTTCCAAGTTCCAGTTTTTATCCTGCATACGTTTAGCTATACAATCATCAATTAAATGTTCTGTTGATGATGGTAGTGTTTCTCCTGTTTTACTATTTCTACACATAACTACATGTACTGCTTGATATATTCCTTGGTCACCACACGAATCATGATATGCCTTTGAAGTAGAAAAATCCATACAATGCATTTCTAAACAAGCCTTTAATTTTTTTTGCTCTAAACGTCTTTTACATTCATTATAATCATAACCCATAGTAAAACACTCCTTATTATTTTAATTTTCTACTAATATTTCACTTCTTACTTCTTCATTATTTGATTTCAGTATATAAATAATTTTCTTAAGGTATTTAAATAGATATTCTAAATCCTCCTTACTTGTATTAAGTCCAAAACTAAATCGTATTGAAGCATAGTTTTTTGTGTCTGTTCCTATTGCTTCAAGTACATGAGAAGTTTTTATTCTTTTTGAACTACATGCAGACCCAGGAGATACACTTATACCTATATTATTTAAACTTCTTATAATTGCACTACTATCAAGAAGTGGAAATCCTATATTCAAATTATTTGGAAGTCTATTTTCAAGTAAGCCATTTACAATATAATCTGGTTCAATTTTTTCAATCTCTTCTAAGAAAAACTTTCGTAATTCTAAAAGTCTATTTGATTCATCATTCATTTCATTGTAAGCAAGTTTAGTTGCCATTCCTAAAGCCATTATATGACCTACATTTTCTGTACCAGCTCTAAGTCCATATTCTTGTCCTCCACCATGTATTATTGGAACTAAGCTTAATCCATTTTCTACATATATTCCACCAATGCCTTTTGGAGCATATATTTTATGTCCTGAAAATGTAAGAAGTGAAATTCCCCACTCCTTAGGTTTTAAAGGTATTTTACCAAAAGCTTGTATTGCATCCACCATGAAAGGTATATTATAATCTCTACATATATCTCCTATCTCCTTAATAGGATTTATTGTACCTATTTCATTATTTGCAGCCATTACTGATACAAGTATTGTATTTTCCTTTATAGAATTTTTTATATCTTCTGGTGATATCCTTCCCAATTTATCTACATCTATATAGGTTACCAAAAATCCAAGTGTTTCAAGATATTCCATAGTTCTAAGTACTGATGGATGCTCAATCTTAGTGGTTATAATATGACCTTTTTTATCCAAATGCTTAAACGCTATCCCTTTTATAGCCAAATTATTTGATTCAGAACCTGAGCCTGTAAAATATATTTCCTCTGTATCAACCATTAAACAGTCTGCTATTGTCTTTCTGGAACTATTCATAATATCGAAAGTATAATGTCCTTGTACTGTTGAACTACTTGGATTAGCATAGCCATAAACCCCATCATAATAATCTTTAAGCAATTTAACTATCTCATCACGAATATAAGTTGTTCCATTTGAATCTAAGTACACTTCTCTAAAATCATTTACTTTAATTTCAGCACATGGTTTACATGGTTTAGCTTCAGGATTTTTTTTCTTTTCTTCCTCTATATAAGAACCATACTTATCTTCATAATTTTTTTTATTATCTTCATATACAAAACTTATTTTAGATTCTTTAATTATGTTATCAAGTTTAGAAAATAATGTGCTATCTAAAAATTCTTTTTCAACTTCTTCATCTGTATAATCTAAAGCTGGATTCTTTATAAGATGTTCAAGAAAACTTTGAACATTTCTACATGCATGCAGATTATGTGCATATGTACTATCTTTTGCAATACTTAATAAAACTTGACTTGATATATTATCTTTTAACCCAAATAAATTTCTAAATTCTACACAATAGCTTTGTATATTTTTAATAATATCCATTTGTATTTGCCTTCTTTCTAATATGATTTAAAAAACATAATACTGACTAGATTTACCAATTTAATCAACTTAAAAAATTTTACTTTCATAGTCCAAAACCATTTCTATTCCATATAATTTCTTACCATCAATATGATTATTTTCTTTAAGAAGCTTCTTTAAATCCTTATCTTTTTTCATTTTTTCTAAATCTATTTTTATACTCCATTTGCCTTTAATATCATTCATATTTAAATTGATATTATTTACCATTCCAATATCTTTATTTAAATTTATTACAGTCTCTTTCATACCTAAATTTTCAATTGTTATAAAGTCTGATTTTATTGGTAAAACAATATCTTTTAATATATCTAACTTCATATATATAGCTTTAACATTAACTTCTCTAAAGAAACTAAGTTGGGATAATGAAATGTCAAAATTAAAACTCTGTAGTTCTTGATTATCACATTCATTTATAAACATATTCCATTCTGTAGAAAATATCTGTTGTAAAGGAAAATAAAGTCCGCCTACATATGGATAACTTTTAGATAACAATTCTATAACCTTTTCTTTTAAATTTGAATCCTCAAGAGCTGTATATTTTACATTGATTATTACATCTGATATACTATCAAAATTAAACCTATTCGTTTCTTTTAACATCTCAAGTTCCCAGCTAGAAACAACTCCTGTACCTTCAAATGGTAAGTATCTCTCATCATTAAAATTAAGCAAGAACATTCCACTATCATCAATACCTTTTGATATGGCAATTTTTTGATTAGGCAACCAATTTTCTCTAATACCTTCTTTTGGTTTATTGCCAATTTTATTATCCAACAGGTAAGTTACAACTTCCAATAAAGGTTTTGTAACAACACTATTGTTTTTCTGAACTAATGTAGCTTTAATATTTTGAAATGGACCAACCACCGCTGGCACAGATATAGATATACTCTTAATTTTTCGTAAATAATGTCCAGGGAAATCATAATCAAACATTTTTTCAGTCAATTCAAAACTACATTTTCCAGATGATTTGAGATTTAATAATGCTTCAGGACTAATCATTGCCAAAGATATAGTTTTTTCTACTTCTAGACCCCTCTTATTTTTATTATAATAGGATGTCTCCATCTGACTTAATGCTAATTGAAGTCCTTCACCTGCCAAGAGACCCTTTCTCATACTATCCCAATTGTTAAAATTTATAAATTTATCATCGCAACCAAATTCAAGTTGATAAGCTTTCTCAGCAACATGAGCCATGTTTAATCCAATTTGGTACATTTGCCAATATATTAAACTTATTCTACCTACCATCCAAGAATATAAATCTACATTATTAAATTTATTTTTTAGAATATTATAAACTTCATTACCCTGTAAAATTGTTTTCTTATGTATTTCAAGCTCTTGTTTTGCGCTCTGGACTTTTATTTTAAGAGTCTCAATCTGTTTTTTAATATTCTCAATTTCATAATTAGCTAATTCTTTGTTAAATGTCCAATCTTCTTCTCTTCTATTATATCCAGCCATTGTTAAAGAGCGTTGTGCTTCATAATTTGAGATAGATGCCCCTATTTCTGCTGCACCTGCCATTCCTTCTAATACAGCTCCTAACTGCTGTCCTCCATACGTCATGGCAAAAGGAGAACCTACTTGTGGAACTGCATATCCAATGCTTGAAGATGTTTTAAATAGATTTGCATAAACTTGGAAAAATAAGGCTACTCCCATTGCATCTAAATTTGTTTGTTCTTCTTCTGAAAGCCCATCTTTTATTGAATTCTCATAATATGTTTTCTTATGTTCTGCACTCTTAAGGGATTGATCCATTGACTTAATAGTTTCATTTAGCTCTTCTATTTGCTTCTCTTTTGTTACTGTAACCATATTTAAAATATTGTTTTCTTGTATTGAATGAAGCACTGCCATACTTTCTGCATCGTTTTTTTCAATTGTATTTAATAAACTTGTTCCAAGTTGACATATATGCCCTGCAAATTCCTTTGCTTTTTCAATTAGAAATGAAAAACGATAATTAGAAAATTCTATATCTAGTGATTCTGCTAATGAATTTACATTATTGATTGAACTTGCAGCCCTAGAAAGTAATTCTGGTGAAATTGGTGGTTGATATAACTCCAATAATCTCTTTTCACCTTTAATATTCATTGAATGTCTAATCTTATTTAATCTATCATCCACTATATCCCAAAGTTTTATAAGTTCCTCATTTTCTGGTATTCCAAAATAAACATCTATATTATTAAACCCTAAATCAACTTGTATATCTGAATTTATATTAGATATATGATTTTCAAGGTCTATCAGAAATTGAGGTATACCACCTGGACAATCTTTATATTTTGTCTGTATAGACTTAAATGTTTCTACATTTTTTTTGTCATGTCTACCTAAATTAACTGGTCTTTCTCCCAATAAGCTTGATGCTAATATATAAAGCATCGTTGCAGAAGTTATAGATTCCCATGTATCTTGCATAAATTGTTTATCAGCCCACTCTATTATATTTTCTATATATTGAATCACAGTGTACTTTTCATATGCTCCCATTCTTAGTCTAGCAATAGCATGTGGGTTAAATGGGTCATTATTATAAACTTTCATTGCAGGATTACTGTCATCTAAAGTATCTATAAATTCATCTAAAACATGAGTACGAAATGGTTGGAAATTCCAATAACAACTTGATGGTGTAGCTAAAAGCTTATTCATCAATATATTTCTTACCATGATTATCATTTCATTATTTAAACTGCATTCCGTTAAAAAACTAAGTTCTGTATTTAATTTAAATTCTGGGTTTACTCTTCCATTATCATCAATAATAGGATATGCTGGATTACCTATTTTTTTAGTCTTTAAAACTGATAGTATATCTTCAGACATTTTATCAGTTATTATATGCTCAGTTTCTTTTGAAAAAGTATCTTTAACTATTTTTGTTTCTGGATTTGTTGGATTAAATACATATTGATACCATCTTTGAGCTTGAGCATAATTTTGATTATTTCTCAGATTATGAGCTAATAACATCGGTGCATGATAAAAAAGTTCCCAATAGTATTCACCATAAAGCCCATCAAAATCTACCTGTACACCATCAATTGCACTTGGATAGTTTATATAATTTTTGTTTGCTTCAAATCTATCGAAAGGTAAAACAGGAACAACTGGTATATTTTGAGAATTAGTACTAAGAAGCATATCAATTCCACCTATAAATATACGTTTTTGTAATATTTTTGTTGCACCTGTTGACAGTCTAGTTATATTAAATTTATATTTAGATAGGTCTGACATATTCTTATCTTCATATAAATTTTCATATTTAAGTGTTACTGGTACAGGTGAATGAACTAGTTTTTCATAAATATCATAAATCTGATTTACTTTAATAGTACCTTTCTCTATTTGATTTTTTAGAATCAACTTAACATCTGGATATGTTAAATTATTTCCATCTGCTCTACCATGTGAATCTATAATTTTATAATACTCAAAAGTATTGTAAATAGTTTCTGATACACTCTTACTAATATCCTTATTTACAAAACTATATTTATTTACTATTGGAAAATTCATCAACATCCTATAGATAGATTTTTTTGTTGTGTCATCCAACTGAGCATTACTCAATATTATTTCTATTATGTTGTAATCTATATTCGAAACTTTAACTATATTATTTTCATCCAATAACCCATAATTTTTCAAAAGTTTTATACATTTTATTGATTTATCATAGTTAAGACCAAGTGATAAAAAAGAACTTACACTTGCTGGTGGTCTTGTAATTATTAGCCCCTCTGATAACATGCTAAACCTTGGAACTGAAATTTTATCTGAAGTAATTTTATCCTCTGGAGAAATCATAAATGTTTCATCTACATTGTCAAATACAAAAGAACCAACTTGGTTATATATAGGCATAACAGAAATATCCTTTTGATTTATATTATTAAATATATTTAAACCACTAACATGGCTAAACAATACTTTTTGTATATCTAAAAGTTGATTAGGACTAATTTCTTTTGATGCAATCCTATTTATAAGCACTATTTCCAAATCTAATGTACTGAGATTTGATTTTAATATCTTACCATTATCATCAATTATCTTATTTGTTTTTAAATCATTAAAAATCTGACTTGATAAACTAAATTCAATTGTATCTGATGTAAAAGAATCTGATTCAATAAAGCTTTCCTCTATTTGATGCGATAAGTCTTTCATGTCGGATAGATAATTATCATAAATTACACTTTGAGAATAAACAATCCCAAGCTTATTATTAAATTTATCTATAATAGGTTTATAAGGTATTTGATATTTATTTTGTGAATATCTATCAACCAATAAAAATTCATTTTTTAATAATAGTGGTTCATTGTTCATATTCATATTGAATGAATATTGATTTTGAATAGGCAAGTAACCTGTATTATTTGCTAAAACCAATCTATTAAAACTTTCACCTATTTCACTTAACTTGGATTCAAAACAATACTTATTTGTACCATCATCATTGATTTGCTTTATTTCAATTACCTTTCCAGATTGATTTGCAAATGGTCCATAAAGTATATTTATACGCTCAAAATCCTTTGATTTTTTATCAAACGCTTTAAAATTAGATGCATTAACTGAAAATGCATTTACTTTAAGCCAAGGAATACTATCCATTTCAAAAATATTTTTAAAAGGCAGTTGATTTTTTATTGAATCCTTGTCAGAGTAATCAGTGTAATATACCAAATCTTCTGATAATATATTTTGAGGATTTACCCACTTCTGTTGAATATTTAAAAACGAATAGTACATATCCATTTTAAATGTTTTGCTATTATTAGATTTACTTACTGAGCCCACCACATCTATGGATGTACTTTGATTTTCTTTTAATTCCACCCAGAATATGAATAGTTTGTTAAATGCAAATACTGGAGTTATATAGTGTGAATTTATTGCTAAATCTATTTTTTTCCATTCAGTCCAAGGCATCCCCTCTTCTTGATAACAATAATAATATATATATGGTTGTTGACTTGTTCGTCCAAATAAAAATAAGGTACAAACATCTCCACGCATTGAATCTTTATATGTACAACGATATGAACTTGCTATAGTCAATTTTGATATATTTGAAAATTCTTCTATATAATCATTATAAATTGTCTCTATATATGCATCTGTTATTTCAGATTGAGATAATGCACTTTCTAACTTATTAAATATTTCTGACTTTGTATGTCTTATTGATGGTAATAAATAGTTTTCTGGATATACAAAAATTTTTCTATTCGCTTCCCACATTCTATAATTCATAATCCAGGACCACCAAGATTCAGGTATATTTAGTGACTCTACTCCTTTTTCCATTTTTAATCTGCATCTTTGCAGATAAAGTTGAGTAGCATTTAATGCTTCTACTATATAAGAAATCTGCGTAGAATCATCCATTTCTACATCAATTAATAAATACTTATAGACATCATTTGATGTTTTAATATCTGCAAACTTTTTATTGAGAGTATACAAAGTGATACTAAGCAAAATATCTCGTTTAGAACCTTCTATAATTGCTTGTAATTTTGTATTTATCGATTTCCATTCTTCTATACTGTATATCCCTTTTACTTTTTGTACTACCATATTCGAAATGTCAACATATTTAGTCCAATTTTTTTCTTCATCCAAACCTGATAATGTAAGAATATGGTCTATAAATGCATTATCAGACTTTAATTTATTAATTATGTCAAAACAGCTTTTTAGTTTTTTTATCAAAATCACTAAATTTTGTTCTTTTGAAAATTGCTTAGATATTAAATCATCTATTTGAGATTTATTCCAATTAGTTGCTATTGACAGATATTTTGTACTATTTGTTTCTTTTTTTGCGCTTGATTCAATAAAATTAAGCATGTCATAATCTACATCATCAAAAGTATATAAATACTCATTAATCAAATAAAAATTCATAATATTATCTATAGAATACAACTTAAAATCATTTTGGAAACCATAATAGTTCGGATACTTAATAATACTTTCAACAAGCTTATAATCTGGTGCTATTTTAGTTACTAAGTTAATCCATCTTGAACAACATCTTAATACATCTATAACATAAAACTTATATTTCTCAGGGTTAGAATAGTTTATAAATGCTTCTGTCCAATATTTTATACCCTCAGGTAAAACAATTGACTTTTTAAACACAATCACTAAATATTTTAATAACTCTTTTTCTGTACCTAGATAAGCAGACATCATTTCTATAATTTCATTTTCTATATCTAGACTTGAATCTTTTTTTATGCTCATACATAATGACTTTAACCAATTATCAATACTATCTTCTTTGAATATTTGCTTTACATACTGACTTTCTTCTCCATTTATAAAATAGTTAAAGTCGTATATGTTGATTTTAGAATTTTCTATAAAACTTACAACATTTTTAATGCAATAAATATCATCAATAGAAAAAACTTTTTTAGTATCTAAGTGGCATAGCTTAAGCAATATTATATAGGTTTCAATTTTCATTTTAAATTTTCTTGCAAGTAATGAGTGTCTATATAAAGCTGATAAATTATCTACAGTTAATTCTATATCTTCCTTTAAATCTATGTTTGCATTTTCTTTAAAAATTGTGATAGCTAAAAAATTTAAATCTTCAATTGACATAATTAAGCTACTGGAAAGCCATCTTGAAATTTTAATATTATTTTCATCAATTTTAGCAGGATTCCAAAGTTTTAAATTGTCTATATATAGAGGGTTTAGTTTATTGTTTTTAGGATGATATGTAGACTCAGTTTTTTTAGTTTTACAATTATTATATATGACATCAAAAGGTACTTTTGACTTTAATAAGTCATTGCCTTCTCCATATGTTTTTATTGGAGCAATAAGTGCACATAAATCTATTACATCAAGTTTCATATCTCTTGATAATTTTAATAAACGGGATATATCTGTAATAGTTTTTTTTGATATTTCTATATTTTTATCATAATAATGAATTGAGTTTATCATCCAGTCTAAATCCATAAAATTTAAAGAAGTTGCTTTACTTAGTCTTACAAATCTATTTAATCTATCAAGAACATCATTATCGATGTTTTTAATTGAATTTGATAGATTATTATTTTTATTTTCCTTATTGTCATCAATATACAAATATTTTTTGTCTAAAAGACCTTGATTTATATAAAAATTATGTGCTATATTATTATCTTTTTCGTTCTGTGAAACATTTTGCATTAGTAATTCTTCAAGTTGATTATATTTTAATTGTGTTACTTTTAGTAATGTTTGTGTATTATTTAATTCTGCTAATTTAGCTTTATCACTCATACCATAATAGTTTGCTAATTGATTATCATCTTTAAAACTCTGTGTTAAAATATTATACTGTTTTAATGAAATACCTAACCTTTCTCTCTCAACTTCGTTTTGTTCTATATCCCAAGTTTCATATATGTCACTCAAATTTAAATTTTCTTGATTTAGATATACTCTTATCTGCTCCAAGTTTAAATTAAATGGGAGATTAAATGGATACACAGTTTTTGTAGCAAGAACCTCAAATATACTAGTGTCTTTTGTACTAAATAAAGTTTTAATAAAATCATACAAACGTTCATTTACTATTTTTAGATATGGAACAAGATTATTTGCATTTTCACATGTAAGAGGTATCTCTTGTAAATCAGGTCTTCTATAATTTAAACTCAGGTCTTTATCAATAGTATGTTCATTTGGTTTAGTTATATATTTATCTATTATTCTCATTAAATCTACAAAATACGCAGCAGGTCCAAATATTGATTTACAATCTTCACAATCACAAAAATCTAAATTTCCGAACATCTCTTGGTAACTAGGTAATTTTTCAAAATATCTAATTGTATCATCACCTATTGTATTTACTTTGAGATTTCTAAAATATGGAGATGCAACTGTTGTTTTTATATTTACTAAGAGATTCATTACTTTATTATGTATTGATATTGCATTTTTATAAATTTTCCTAGCAGTTTCTTTGCTTATTTCTAGTTTAGTTGAATATGTATTAACAAAATACTCTTCTTCCATACTTGCAATTTGTTGAGCTGATATTAAATCATTTTCAATTAACTTTGAATGTATACCTTCTGACGCATGTAATTGATGTAATCTTTTTTGTATCATAAGGTTTTTTAAAACCACTTCTTTATTAACTCCATCTAAATTTAATTTATCTAAAGTTTCTTTTTTATGTAACTCAATATCCGATAATTCAAAATCTGGATTATTACCATAAAAAACATGGAGTTGCTCTTTTTGTGTTAGCTTGTCTTTATCCATAATATTCTCCTTTCTAAATTTATATTATACACTTAAAGCTTTTAATTTATCACCAACCTTAGTAGCAACAAAGTTAAGAAAGAATGGAACTAATATTACAGAGGCAGCATATCCTACTTTTTCAAGTGTACTTAAAATCTTTCCATATCCTTTAACAACTTTACTTTCATACCAAGTGTTCCACCACCTACTATTACTTATCCATGGAGCTTCAACTTCTCTACCTTCTTTATAAAATTTTATGTGTTGCATAAAATTTGCATCATTACGTCGTTTATATATAAATCTAAGCTCTCTTTCTGTATAGCTTCTTTCTTCATGAGTATTGTAGCATACACTTCTTATATTCAATCCATCTAACACAAACCTTATAGTTTTTCCTGATGCAGCAGTAAACAACATTCCTGCTTTACACCCAGATATGATTCTTCTTTTTATTGAAGTAGGTCTATTATCTCTAGGTAATTTACTTCCTGAAAAATTGCGCTCTAGAAAATTCCTAAATCTAAATACAACAGGAGTTCCTATAGTCATTCCATTAATTGCTACTTTACCTTGACCATAAGTCTCACCTCTTTGCACTCCCAAAAATAAGTTATTCATATTGTCCACTACTATAGGTCCTACACCTAAAGGGCTACGTCCATTAGCAGCTCTAACTTCATTCATATAAATATCTTTAGACCTTGATTCATGCAATCCATACAGTAAATCTTCTCTTTCAAAGGTAAAATTATCACCTATATCCATTCCAAAATCATCACTATATTTAATAGGATTATTTATAGTAAATGTGTATAAATTTAAACCATTCACTTTACCAGCAGGGTCAGCTGAAACCCATCTGCCAATATGAGACGCATAATACCTTTCCCCATAATAATATAGTCCTGTCGATAAATCTCTCTCTTTTGCTGAATACCTGTATTCCTTTAGATTAACTTCTCTATCATCTTCTCCTAAAATCAGAGCTGTTCCACCATATGGATAGTATTCCTCATAAGTTATTAGTTCTGCATTTTCATTTACCTCTACACAATATGAGCCATTACTATTATCTAACTGATATTTAAAAAAGTACTTATTAGTATTTTTAGTTTCTCGTTGTCTTTCATCAATATTCCAGAAATAGATCATTGATATACATTTCTTATCATCCATTACCTTTATAGATTTTCTACTTAAAATTATAGTTTCATTTTTATTATTTATCCTCTTTATCTTTTTAATTTCAAAGTTACCAATATAAAATTTTTCTTCTATCTCAAAAATATTTGTATTTATCTTTCTTTCGCTAACTTTTCTTACACGTTGACCCTTTGCATCATATATATAATAATCACTATCACATATTTCATTTTCTCTAGTTAAAGTATCTACATGAGATATATTATTTTTGTAATTCCAGCAAATTTGAGAAATAGTTTCTAAGTTTCTCATATTACCATTTTCATCAAAATTAGTTTCATAATATAATTCATCTTTATTTCCATACTTAATGCCACGAGAATGATTTGATTTTTTATCAATATCAATAGATTTAATCCATGTTAAACTATCTGATATATGCTTTATAGATACTAAATTTTCTGAATCATCATATCCGTACATCTCTCTATAATTTTCAATTTTTTCACTATCATTTATATGTAATGTTCCTAATTTAATGTATTTTGAATTTCCAAAGCCACAACCTGATTTATCTGCAATAACACCTGAATGTTTCCTCCCAGTTGCATTAATTAATTGATACATAGCATCGTATGTGTACTCCATTACAGGACTTATTTGTTTTTTGCTTTTTAATATTGCTTCCAAAGAACTATCTATTATAGTCATAACATTTCCACATGGGTCAAATATATATTTTAACTCTTGAAATGTGCTTATCTCATTACCTTTATCTGCCTCATTTTTATTTATTGTCCTTATGGACTTAATTCCTCTCAACCTATAATCTATATCATCGTAAGTATACTGAGTAATTAAACCATTATTCATATAAATCTTAGTTCTTTGCTTATTTGCATTGTACTCTATATCTTTTATAAAATTGTATTCTTTGTTTTCTTCAGATAAAAATACATCTACACCATTTAATAGACCTAATTGATTATACTTGGCTTTATAGATACTTAAATCTGGTGTAATTTCTATTTTTAATCTTTCAAGTGCATCATACTTATATTTAGTATGAAATACTTCTTCTTCAAGCTGAACACTACTTATTTTATCCCAATTAATTTCATTCTTATAATCGGAAGCAAACTGTCTACTAACACTAATAGCCTTACCATTCAAATCATAAATATCTGAGATAGCTATACCTGCGCTATCATAATGTTTATAAATTTTGCCTATTAGGTTTCTACTTTTCACCTTTTTAATATCTTGATTATAAAATTCTCCATAAACATACTTTTCTACAGTTTGATTTATGTTTAGACCACTTTCACATCTTCCATCAACATAAATTTCTTTAATTCTTTGTAGATTATCATAATGTATTTTTTTATGAAAACCTCTTAAGTCCCATAAATGTACAGGCTTATTATACATATTTAATAGGTTTAACTTTATACCTGCATCTGCACTTTCTACATAAATTTCATTACCTTTCATATCATAAAAATACTTAAAATTACAAAAATCTGTTTTTTCACTAATGTTTGAATAATACAATCTTGCATCTACACTACGCTTAATCTTACCAGTTACATCTATATCATTAAACGTTGTTAGACAACTCTTTTTCATAAAATCTATTAACTCATTACTGCAACTTTCATATTTCTCATCTATCTCTAATTTAAAATTACTACTATATGGTTGAAATTTTTCAGATACCCATCCACTTAAAATTTTGTTTTCTTGAATCTTGCTTGGTTTTATATATTCCTTATCCAAAAGCTCATTCCATATATCATCTACACTTATACCTCTTTTACAAGCTATCTCTTTAAATGAATCCTTATAAACTTCACCTAGATTATCCCTTATAAATAGATATTGATTTCCTATATTATCAAATACTTTTTTTTCAGGGGTATTATAAAATTTACTAGCTTTTAAAAGTGCTTTTTTCTCATATCCTTGTTCTACAGTAGGATTTTCAGGATAATTATTTATATATTCATTGAAATAATCTGAATCTATTAAGGTGTCATTTTCATCATAGTGAACTTCCTCCCATGGAGAATACTTAACTTTAGTAAATACATTCTTTACTATAGAACATTTTGATGGTATACCTTTAGCTTTTTCAATCTTCACAACCCTAAGAATTGAATCATAATAAATAACTTCTGATGCAGTTAATATATTATCTAGATATTTTTGTTGTTCATATTCAGAAGTTGATGAAAAATATGGCTTAAACTGCTTTATAGGTTTTCCCTTATTGTTGTACACTACTCTTCCAGACACTTGCCAACATTCATCTACATACCCAGTTGATACTTCTCCTAACTTGTTATATATAAGATTTCCTTTGTTATATAAGATTGCTTTTCCTGAATCAACTTTAGTTTTTTGTTCTATATTTCTACCAAAACCATCTGAAAAACCTATATTAATTTGAACCTTATCTTCTTCCTTAGTTTGAATCTCACTTAAATAATTCTCTCTTACAAGTTGAATAAAACAAGCTGGTTTTTTATTATCACTCCATTCCCACAAATCATAAAAGAAAAATTCAGATGCCATTTGTAAATATTTTTGATTATTTTTTATAACATCTTTAAACGTAGCATTCTCTAAATATTTATATATATCTAAATCTCCGTTTCCCTGAAAACTTTCGTCAACAATACCATAGTTAGATTTTGCAATTACCATTGCTAATGGATCAAAAATAACTTGATATATATTACCATTTATATCTTTCAATTGTTTTGGTAAAGTAGTTATATAGTCAATTATAAACTCTGATTCATTTGATATTTGCTCAGACAAATATTCTCCTATTTTAATTGGAAATAATCTATATTCATCATACTCAATATATTTTTTACAATATAATTTTGAATCTTTTTCTATAAATAAATTTTCATTTGATATAGGCATAAAAAATCCATTTTCTTCTCTAGTAAAATAACTTTGAACAAGCCCTCTATTCCACCAATAATTTTCTTTTTTGATATAACCACAATCTTGAACTAATATATTATCATTTACCCTATCCGCAAATATATCATTTACTAAAGTTTCTGGCATAACAGCAAATTCCTGATGATGAAGTAACGCTTTATCAGTTATCTTTCCTAAATCCAGTAAATTATCCTGATGCTCATTCCAAAAATATTTTCTATCACAAGAAATACATCTAGCTTGTACTCTTCCTTTTTTGAAACTTTCATTGTAATTTACTACATTACAAAAAGATTCATTTGTCATTGTTTTGATTTCATCATATGAAAAATAGATTTTTCCATTTAATGATACTTCTCCTATCTCAAATAAACTATGTTCATATGCAATTCCAATTAAATTAAAATCTTCAGTTTCATTTATAAATTTTGTACATTCTGCTGTTATATTAAGGTTGTATTGTTTACTATAAACACTATTTTGGTTTATTATTTTAAACCTTCTTGGGTAATATACTTCACAAGATTTTTCTATATTACCAAACTTATCTACATCTAATATAAATTTGTGTGCTATGCGTGGGTCTTTTACTAATCTTTCATAATTGTATGTTATACACTCAGTTGGATGAGAATAAAACACACCAAAATTATTTTCTATTTTATCTTGAAGCTTTACTATCTTAAAGTTAGTTTCAGACACAGTATATGGTATATCTAAAGTTTCTATATCACTATCTAATCCATAAGTTTCTTCACGCAAAATTTTTCCAGCTAAAGAGATATATGCCTCTCTCAGTTCTTCTGAATCTTTTTTGTCAATAGAACTATCTAATATAATATCTGGTAGTACATAGGCATCCAAATCTTCAGAAAAAAATTCTTCTTCATTAAGTTTAGATATATTTTCTAATTGAGCACAACACCCTGTATGATACCATTTTTTTATATAAGTAGTAGGTACTATGAGTGGATTTTCTAGACTTGAATTAATCTTTTCTGAGTTCCAATTTTCAACAAACCCAAATCCTCTAAACTTTCGTTCCACATAATCATAATAACCAGAATGATATTTGTAATATTCTGTAAATTTAGATTCTGAAATCTCATCAATAAACTCTATCTTTTCCACTACATGTAGTGGAAATGGTAACTTTGTCTGCCATTCTTTACCTAAAACCCTATCTTCAAGATAAAACTTTACAGAACTAGAATAAGTTATATTTGTCAACATACCTAAAGAATTATCTATATTAGTTAATAAATATGGCTTTGAGTTATTTGTAAAATCATAAACATAGTGCTTTATTATTTCTCCTACCTTTGTAAATATCATACAAGAAGCTCCATTTCCATTTACATCTTCAAAGTTTATTTGGTCAAACTTTGAGTAATTCTCTGGTAATGGTATTGATATTGCATCACTAAATCTATTACCACTTAAATTTAGATATATATCTACTCTATCTAAATATACATAACATATATCCATAGTTCCCGAACCATCAATATCTGCAAAATGAATTCTTGATATATCCAAATCTTCATCAAACTTTGGTGCATTTCTCAACAATATTTTTTCTCCAAAATTACCATGACCACAATTTGGCCAACATTCAAAACATCCATTTCGGACTCTAATTCTATGAGAAAGACCGTCTCCAAATACATTACCAAATCCAATAAATTCATTTATGTTTTCACTATTCTTATATGGAAATTCTCCTGAACTTATTCTATTTCCAAAATCAATTCTATTTGCTCTACTAAAACCACTTTTTTTAATAGATGAATACACATTTAGGTAATCATCTCCAAATATAGCAATATCTATTAGTCCTCTTCCATTTATATCAACCATTTCTTTTCTACTGCTTCTTGTAAATTCCATAGGAAAATATTCAAAATCCATATATTGTTTCCAATCTCCATTACTTTCACACTCATAAAATCCTGCTCTTTCTGTTTTTGAAACAATAAAGTTCAATTTGCCATTACCTTCAAGACTCATTAAAAAATAATTAGAGGAAGTTAAATCTTTTTCAATAGGAAACTTAATTGGTTTTTCTAAAAAGCCATATTTTCCATCTCCTTCTGCTCTCCAAAAAAATGTAGACTCTTCATTGCTCATTAAAATTCCCGGTAAACCATCACCATAAATATCTATAAAATTAAACTCAGTTTTTTGTAAATATCCTTGTAAATTAGAATCATCTTTTGTTTTTAATAAATTGAATTTTTTATTATTTGGATTAAAACTAGAATATCCTAACTTTATTGGAGGCATAGATTTTAAAAAATAACTATTATCTTTATTCCTTCTGTATCCTTTCAGTTGAACTTCTGATAGCATAGACATTTGCAGTGTTTCTTCATATTTTAAATTAGTTACATTTACAAGGCATGGTATCTCTCCAAGTTCATTTTCAAATTTATGAAACATTAATATATTTCTACAAAGCCTAGAAATTCTTATTTCAAATCCACTTCTATATGACGAAAAAGAATCTTTTCTCACTTTCCACATATTTGTATATACATATGGATTCGACTGACTCGTTTTTAATAAAGTATCTTCTAATTCATATTCACCATAATCAAAGAGCACTTCAAAGGCCCATTTTTCTTTTTTTTGTTTATCAAAATAGTTCCCATATCTTATTTTATGTATATATTTATATGAATCAAATCTTCTATCTACATAATTAGATTTATCTATTATATTTTCATTATTTTCTTGTTTATAAATATACTCAATTTTATTTCCTTTTGAATCAAAACTTTCTTCAATAAGCCACATAAATATTTGACTATCATTGTTTGGATTTGCAACTTTTGAATTTAAAGACTTGCCATAGATTGATGTAATGTTATCTTTTGTAGTAATTTTCCAATAAGAACTCTCTTTACTCTTCCAATATTCTATTCTTGAAAAGTCTCCTTCTACTCTAGGTAAATATGAAGTCACTTCCCATGAGGAATTTAAATTTTTTGATTTCTTCATTTGTTTTCTATTATCACATGTTTTTACAAGTTCTGATGAATTAGATAATATAAACTTGTCCAAAATATCCTCATATGTAGGCACACCCTTCTCCGTATTTCTAGATATATAAGGCAATGAAATAGAAAATCCTAATCCAAATGGACCATTCCCAGCACCAGAGTTATAATTTAAAGAAATATCTGGTTCAAAACCTCGACCTTTTGAAGTTTTTATTGGTATAGAAAAATTTCCAACTCCTGTAAATGGATTTGAACTAAAAGTCTCACCCATACCTTTTATTGCGCCACCACCTTTAGGCATAGATACTTCACCTATAGAAATTGTTCCATTGTTAAACACACCTTTATTATTACTTTCCATATGATTAACACCGCCTATAATTTCATTAGATTTTCTTTTTATATCTTTTTTTCTAAATTTTCTGATAAATTATACTATAAATTATATAGATATTTAAAAGAATATTCAACAATTTATGCGTAACTGGTCGTCTAAAATGTACATTTGGTCAAAACAATTATTTTATAAAAAAAAGTTATATAGTTAATACCTGTCACAAAGCTCATGTTAAAGAATATAAGTATTTTTGTCATCAACTACATTATAATGGTGAGTATTATAAAGAAATTATTTATACATATTTTACATACTCAAAATTAAAAATAGCCAATATAAAAATCATATTATATTAATTCAAAATCTTATAACTAAATAATTTAGATTCTAAAGAATATGATTACATTATATTGGCTATTTTAACTACTTTTTCTTAAACATATCTTCTATTTTCTGTCCGAATGTTTTTTTCTTTTCGTGGACGTTCGACCCGCACTCCTTCGCAAATTCTCTTAATAGATCTTTTTGCTTATCATTTAATTTTTTAGGAATCTCGACTACAACTTTAACATATTGGTCTCCTCTTGAATTACCTCTAATTCTAGGAATTCCTTTTTCTTTAAGTCTAAATACAGTTCCAGTTTGTGTTCCTTCTGGCACACTATACTTAACTTTTCCATCCAAAGTAGGTACTTCTATCTCATCACCTAAAGTTGCTTGAACAAATGTAATTGGCATCTCAAAGTAAATATCATTTCCATCTCTAGTAAACAGTGGATGAGATTTTACATTAACTACAATGTATAAATCTCCTCTTGGAGCACCTTTTTCTCCTACTTCACCTTGACCAGCAAGTTTTATCATTTGACCATCATCTATACCTGCAGGTATATCTACTTCTATAGTCTTAACTTTTCTTGTATTTCCAGTTCCATGACATTTGCTACAAGGAGATTCAATTACTTCTCCAGTCCCATTACAAGTACTACAAGGTCTTGAGCTTGCTATATTTCCAAATGGAGTTCTTTGAACAGTTCTAACTTGACCAGTTCCATTACAAGTTGAACAAGTTTTCTTTGATGTTCCTGGTTTTGCTCCAGTTCCATCACACTCATCACATTCTTCACTTCTATTCAACTTTATAGACATTTTTTTACCAAATGCAGCTTCTTCAAAAGATATAGTAACATTTTGTCTTATATCTGCACCACGTTGAGGACCTCTTCTTCTTTGTCTTCCACCTCCGAAGCCCCCTCCGAACATGTCGCCAAATATATCTCCAAACATATCTTCAAATCCACCAAAGCCTTGGCCATTAAATCCACCTTGGCCTCCAAAGCCTCCTTGACCATTTAGCCCATCATGTCCAAATTGGTCATAAGTCTTTCTCTTTGTATCATCTGAAAGTACTTCATAAGCTTCATTTATTTCTTTAAACTTTTCCTCAGCCTCTTCATCACCAGGGTTTCTATCTGGATGGTACTTCATTGCTAACTTTCTGTAAGCTTTTTTTATCTCTTGAGCTTCTGCACCTTTACTGATACCTAAGACTTCATAATAATCCCTTTTTGTACTCAAAAATTGACACCACCTTCATTTTACAAAATGATAGCTTGTAGAATAATAAACTACAAGCTATCATTAATTCTTATATTCTACTTTAAGTTATATAATCTATGATATATTATATTCTTTATGATGTATATTGTCCATATATCTTTAATATCTATATGATTTTCATAAATAATCTATTCTTCAATTATCATTTGATGTTATATTATATAGCTTATTTATCTTCATCTACTTCTTTAAAGTCAGCATCTACTACATTGTCATCTTTAGGTCCATTATCTTGAGCTTGCTCTGCACCTTGGGCTGCTTGCTGTTCTTGTGCTGCATTTTGGTACATTTCTTGAGATACTTTTTGGAACTTAGTCATTACTTCTTCTGTAGCTTTCTTAAGCTCTTCTGCTGTAGCATCTTGATTGTCTTTTACAACTTTTAAGTCTGCTATTGCTTTTTCTATATCTTCTTTATCACTTGCACTTATTTTATCTCCAAGTTCATTTAAAGTTTTTTCAGTTTGATATATAGTAGATTCAGCTTGGTTAAATGCTTCTATTTTCTCTTTCTTTTGTTTGTCAGCTTCTGCATTCATTTCAGCTTCTTTTATTTTTTGTTCTATATCTGCTTCTGATAAATTAGTGTTTGATGTTATAGTTATTTTTTGTTCTTTTCCTGTACCTAAATCTTTAGCTGAAACATTAACTATACCATTTGCATCTATATCAAATGTAACTTCTATTTGAGGTATTCCTCTTTGTGCTGGTGGTATATCAGTTAATTGGAATCTTCCTAAAGTTGTATTGTCATAAGCCATACTTCTTTCACCTTGAAGAACATGTATGTCAACAGCTGTTTGGTTATCAGCAGCAGTTGAGAATACTTGAGATTTCTTAGTTGGTATTGTAGTGTTTCTTTCTATTATCTTAGTCATTACATTACCCATAGTTTCTATACCAAGAGATAATGGAGTAACGTCTAGTAATAATAAGTCTTTAACATCTCCTGCTAAAACTCCTGCTTGTATAGAAGCTCCTGCCGCAACACATTCATCTGGGTTTATACCTTTATGAGGATCTTTTCCTATAAATTTCTTAACAGCATCTTGAACTGCTGGTATTCTTGTAGAACCTCCAACTAATAATACATCATCTATTTCACTTGTAGAAAGTCCTGCATCTTGTAAAGCTCTCTTAGTTGGTTCCATAGTTTTTTCAACTAGACCTCTAGTTAATTCTTCAAATTTAGCTCTTGATAAATCTATATTTAAATGTTTTGGACCTTCTGCTGTAGCAGTTATGAAAGGTAAGTTTATGTTTGAATTCATTGTTGATGATAATTCTTTCTTAGCCTTTTCTGCTGCTTCTTTTAATCTTTGAAGAGCCATCTTATCATTTCTTAAATCTACACCTTCAGCCTTTTTGAATTCATCTGCTAAATAGTCTATTACTATTTGGTCAAAGTCATCTCCACCTAATCTATTGTTACCAGCTGTAGCTAAAACTTCAAAAGTACCATCACCTATTTCAAGTATAGATACGTCAAAAGTTCCTCCACCTAAGTCAAATACTAATATTTTCTTTTCTTGGTCTAATTTGTCCATACCATAAGCAAGTGCAGCTGCTGTTGGCTCGTTTATTATTCTCTTAACATCTAACCCTGCTATTCTACCAGCATCTTTAGTAGCTTGTCTTTGAGCATCTGTAAAGTACGCTGGAACTGTTATAACTGCTTCTGTTACTGTTTGTCCTAAGTAACTTTCTGCATCTGATTTTAATTTTTGTAATATTATTGCTGATATTTCTTGTGGAGTATATGATTTTCCATCTATATTTACTTTGTAATCAGTTCCCATGTGAGTTTTTATTGAAGTTATTGTTTTATCTGCATTTGTAACTGCTTGTCTTTTTGCAGGTTCTCCAACTATTCTTTCACCATCTTTTGTAAATGCCACTACTGATGGAGTAGTTCTCATACCTTCATTATTTGCTATTATTTGTGCTTCTCCACCTTCTAATACTGCAACACATGAATTTGTTGTTCCTAAATCTATTCCTATTATTTTTCCCATGACTAAAAATCCTCCTTGAGTAATTGTATAATTAAATTTTACTTATTTGTGTATTTTATATTAGGCTAAATATTTTAACCTTAATTTATATACTTAGCAAGAAACTTTAACCATTGAAGGTCTTATAACTTTAGTTCCTAGCTTATATCCTTTTTGAAGTACCATCACTATTTGATTTGCTTCTACTCCATCTACACTCTCTTGCATAACTGCTAGATGTAAGTTTGGGTCAAATTCCTTAGATTCTGCTTCTATTTCTTCTACTCCAAATTTTACTAGAGTATCTATTAATTGCTTATGTACAAGGCTTATACCCTTATACATAGTATCTTCCTTATCTTCACATGCATCTAAGGCTCTTTCCATACTATCTATAACTGGTATTAACTCAGTTATTATTTTCTCATTTGCAAACACACCAATTGTTTCTTTTTCTTGTTGAGTTCTTCTTCTATAGTTTGCATATTCGGCTTGAAGTCTTTGATATTTGTCATTTAATTCATCTACTTCATCTTTTAATTTTTTTTCTGCTAATTTAGAATTTATATCTGTTACATTTTCATCATCAGCTTTTTCTTCATCAGTTTTTTCGCTTGACTCTTCACATTCTTCATTAACAACTTCATCTTCTAACTCTACTTGAGTTTCAGATTCTTGGTTAATAGAAGTATCATTTTCTTCTTTTACTTCTTGTTGCTCATTTTTTTTATCCAAGACTTTACACCCCTCAATTTAAAATTTCTTTACTTTCTATTAATTAATAAACTCATATAATTTATTATAGAGTAAATTCTAGCGTAATCCATTCTTGTAGGTCCTATGAAGCTTATTCGCCCAACTAAGTCTCTGTCTACATTATAAGTTGCTGTAACTATACTACAATCCTGTGCCAATTTACAATCATTATCACTACCAATTATTATATTTAGATTTTCTTTTTGTATTCCCTTTGATTTAATTATGTCAGCTATTGTTTCCTTTCTTTCTAACATATTTAAAAATGACTTTGCTTTTAACACATCATTGAATTCTGGATAACTAAATATATTAGTGGCTCCATTTAATGATAGAGAAAAATCTTCTTCTTCCATATTTGAATTTAGGGCATTTAAAAGTTCATCTATAAACCCTGAATACTCACTTATTTCATATTTAATAAAAGCAATCAGATTATCATCTAAATCTGTTATACTTTTTCCTGAGAGCTTCTTTGTAAGATTATCAGAAATCAAATTTAACTTAGATTGATCTAAATATACATTAGTTGTAAGGTTAGCTTTTTTTAAGTCCCCTTTATCTGTTACAACTATAAGTAAAATATTATTGTCATTCATAGCAACTAACTGTATATGCTTTATGACGCTTTGATTTATCAAACTCTTAGTAACTGCTACAGTTGTGTAGTTAGTTAATTGAGATAATAGCTTAGACGTTTCATGAATTAATTCTTTTATATGATTTATGTTATGATTCATACATTGTTCAATAAGAATCTTATCATTATCATCCAATTCACTTTTACTCATAAGAGAGTTTACATATAACTTATAGCCTTTTTCAGATGGAACTCTACCCGCAGAAGTATGTGGCTGAATTAAATATCCTAATTCTTCAAGGTCAGCCATTTCATTTCTTATGGTGGCAGCACTAACACCTAAATCATGCCTTTTAGATATTGTTCTAGAACCTATAGCTTCAGCTGTTTCTATATAATCTTTAACTATAGCTTTGAGGATATTTAATTTTCTTTCATTTAATTCCATATTATTATACCTCCTAGCTGTTAGCACTCACTAAGTTCGAGTGCTAAAAAGATTATATATATTATATACCATTATAAATTTATTTTGTCAACACCTTAAAAATCATTCCATAAATTCTATAAATATACTATTAGATATTTCTCTTCCCTTTTGAGTTAATTGTATGCCCTCAAAGCTTTGGTTTATAAGGTTTCTAGCTAGTAACATTTCTATCTGCTTACTGTATTTTTCTCTAAAATCTATTCCAAATTTTTTTTCAAAATCTTTAAATTTTATTCCCTTATTCATTCTAAGACCCATAAATATTTTTTCTTCTATCATATCTTTTATAGAAAGTTTTTCACTATCTTGTGTTGGCTTCTCTCTTTTAATCAGACTTAAATGATAATCCTCTAAAGATTCTAAATTATTATATCTATTATTATCAATATAACCAGAAGCTCCTGCTCCAAGACCTATATAATGTTCACATTCCCAATATAAAATATTATGTTTACAATTATAGCCTTCTTGTGAGTAATTTGATATTTCATATTGGTTGTATCCTTTTGATTTTAAATAGTTTATTGTATACTCATACATTTCTATGTCTATATTTTCATCTATAAGGTCAAATTGATTATTTTCATACATATTATACAGTTCAGTACCTTCTTCTAATATAAGAGAATATGCTGATATATGTGTTGGATTTAAATCTGTAACTTTTTCAAGAGTTTCCTTCCAATCACATAGTGTCTGATTAGGAAGACTATACATTAAATCTACATTAATATTTTTAAATCCTACACTCAGTGCATCCATATAGTTTTTCTCAAATTCTTTATAACTATGTATTCTTCCTATAAAGTTCAAATGCTTTTCTTGGACAGCTTGTAACCCTATGCTAAGTCTATTGATACCAACTTCTTTCATAGTTCCTAATTTTTCTAGTGTAAGTGTACCAGGATTACATTCTATAGTTATTTCTGCATTTTTATCTATATTGAATTTTTCTTTTATACTTACAAATACTTCTCTTATTTCTTCAGATGTCAAAATACTAGGTGTTCCTCCTCCTATAAATATACTTGTTATTATATTGTTTTTGTCTAAATTGAAATCTTCTTTATTTTTGTATTTATCATCTCTATTTAATTTATTGCTGTATAACTCCATTTCTATTTTCAAATCTTCTATATATCTTTTTTTTGAATCTAGGTCCATTTTATAAGAATTAAAGTCACAATACTTACATTTTTTCACACAAAATGGGATATGTATATAAAGTCCTAACATTTTATATTCCTCATTTCTTAAAATTATCTTAAAGCATCAGTTATTAAATTATAAATCAAACAAAATAACTCATCAAGCTACATATAAAACATCTTCACTATGTAATATCATAAAAAATTTGGATAAAAGTAGATTTTTACTTGTATCCAAATTTTTTAAATTAAAACAAATGACTATCCTTTCTTCATATAATAATAAACTGGTAATCCAAGTAGGGTTATAAATATACCACCTAAGGATATTGCTGTTGAAGTCAATATTTGATTTATTATTACAAATAACCCACCTAATATAGCTATAATTGGTATTATTGGATATAAAGGAACTTTATATGGTCTGTGTAAATCTGGTTGTTCTCTTCTAAGCCTTATAACCCCAACAAAAGTCAATACGTAAAATACCCATATTGAAAATATAGTTAAGTCTGTCAAAAGATTAAATTGACCAGATAGAGCATATATACATGCTAATACAGTTATAAGCAGTATTGAATTTACAGGAGACCCACCAGAATTTACTTTTAATAAAACTTTAGAAGCTGGCAAAGTTCCTCTTTCAGCTAATGTATATGGTATTCTTGACCCTGTTAATAAATATCCATTTAATGTACCAAACACTGATATTAATATACCCACAGTTATTACTTTTCCACCTAAATTTCCAAATAATTTTGTTGCAACTAATGTTGCTGGTGAAGTAACAGTTGCTAATTCACTTGCTGGTACAACCCAAAGATATGCTACATTTATTATAATATAGACTGTCATAACTAATGATAACCCACCAACTATTGCTCTTGGTAAATCTTTTTCTGGCGATTTCATCTCGCCTGAGATAGCACCAACATTTATCCATCCATCATATGCAAACAATGTTGCTATTAATACTTGTCCAAGTGCGCTTGATACATTAACTCCATCGCCTACAAATGGATTTAATACTTCACTACTTTGACCTTTAATAAATCCAAAGATTATTATTAGAGCTAATGGTATCATTTTTCCAACAGTAGCTACGGTCTGAACTTTTCCTCCCAATGATGAACCTATTATGTTAAGTAATGATAAAAACAGTATTACTCCAATTGCTATTGGAAGCACAACTGACATATTGTTCGGACTCATATTTAAAAGTTCAGATGCTTGTTGGGCAAATATTACCCCTAATGCTGCTGATGTGCCTGGAAAAAATAATACAGTTTGCATCCATCCAGTTAAAAATCCTAGTTTTTCTCCATATATCTCTTCAATATAAATCATCATACCGCCAGTTTTTGGGATAGCTGCTGATATTTCTGTAGCTGTAAGTCCAGCAGTTATTGTTATAAATCCACCTAAAAGCCATGCTATAATACCTAGACCTGGAGCTCCATTAGTTGTAGTATATATTGCCTGTGGCTTAAAAAAAACTCCCGAACCTATAACCATACCTACAACAGTAGAAAGAGCTGCTGAAAGACCAATAGTCTTTTGTAGTTGAGTACGCATGATGTCCCTCCTCACTGTTTTATAAGTGCATAAAATATTAATTTTATAAATTTATGGTTTTAGTATTCCCAAAGTTTTTTTTTATATTAATTTACTAATTTTATATTAACTTACTAGTTTTATATTAATTTTCTATACATTAAAATTATAGAATATAAATCTTTATAATCTCAATCTTTAAAGATTGTCTATTTTTTAAATGTGAATTATATTTTCTATCTTAAATTAATTAAATTAAAGTTTAATCTTTTAGCTTAAAATGTGTATATATCTAATACTCTTTCTTTTAAAATTTCTTTTTCATTTAATTCTGGATTATTGATAACAATTTCCAGCATCTTATTTAATAGATACCCTATATCTTTACCTGGTTTAACACCTATAGACATTAAATCGTTTCCATTAATAGCTAAGTCTTTAATATGAAAGCATTCATTTTGACTTATTATATGTTTAAATTCCTTTTCACTCTCAATAAGGTTTAATATTTTCTGTTTTGCATATTTTGGGTTTTTAGCAAGTGTGTCAGCCCAATTAACTTTTATTAAATCTTCAAATAGTTCAATGTCTCCCAGTTTATTTAATAATTTTTTAATAATTTTTCTTTTTGGTTCTATTCTATAATCATGATATTGTATTAATATTAAAACTTTATTAATAGTATAATTATCATACTTAAGCCTCTTCAAAATTTGCTTTGCTATTTTAACAGACTCCCTACTGTGACTATAGAAATGGTCAATTCCATTTTTATCAGTCGTTTTAGTAATTTTTTTACCCAAATCATGAAATAACATTGTAAGCTTTAGATATAATTCATCTTCAATTACTTCAGTAGCTATCAAAGTATGTTTCCCAACATTATAAATATGATATGGATTATGTTGAATAACATCTTCTAAATCACATATTTCAGGAATTATAAATTTCAATAATCCTGTTGAAATTAATAAATTTAACTTAGATGAATCAGATACTAGCATTTTATTGAATTCTACTTGAATTCTTTCCATAGACACACATTTTATTAAATCTGCTTTTTTGTATATGCTTTGTTTAGTACCTTCAGCTATTTTAAAATTAAGCTGTGCAGAAAACCTAATCGCTCTAAGCATTCTAAGTGCATCTTCTTCAAATCTGTCTATTGGATTTCCAACGCAACGAATACACTTATTTTGTATATCCTCACAGCCATTAAATGGGTCAACTAATCCAGTCTTTGAATTGTATGCAATTGCATTAACAGTAAAGTCTCTTCTTGACAAATCCTTAACTATATCATTTGTAAATTCTATTGAATCTGGATGTCTACCATCACTATAGCTTCCATCTATTCTATATGTTGTCACTTCAAATGGCTCATGTTCAATCATGACTGTTACAGTACCATGTTGTATACCAGTCGGAATAGTTCTTCCAAATATCTCTACTACTTTTTCAGGTCTTGCACTAGTTGTTATATCCCAATCATTTGGAATTCTTTCTAATAAACAATCCCTCACACATCCTCCAACTACATATGCCTCATAACCATTTTTTTCTAATTCTTTAATTATATAATCCACTTTTTTAGGAATTTCTATATTAGTCATAAATATCACCTTTTTTTATTTTTTCTTTAATATACTCTTACTTATATTCTCCATGTGTTTAATTAAAATATACCACAAAAAAACTAGATTAATTTAGAAATAATTCTAAAATCACTCTAGCTTTTAAGTATTTTTATCTAAATTTATAAAAATTTAATAAATTATTCATCCAACTTAAGTACAGACATAAATGCTTTTTGAGGAACTTCAACAGAGCCAATTTGTCTCATACGCTTCTTACCTTCTTTTTGTTTTTCAAGAAGTTTCTTCTTACGAGATATATCTCCACCATAACATTTAGCAAGTACATCTTTTCTTAAAGCACTTATTGTCTCTCTTGCAATAACTTTATTACCAACAGCAGCTTGTATAGGTATAGCAAATTGATGCCTTGGAATTTCTCCTTTTAATTTCTCACACATTGCCTTTCCTCTAGGGAAAGCACGAGTTTCATGTACAATAAAACTAAGTGCATCAACTTGCTCTTTATTAATTAAAACATCAAGTTTTACAAGAGTAGATGCAACATATCCCTTAATCTCATAATCAAGAGAGCCATATCCTCTAGTTCTTGATTTTAAGGCATCAAAGAAATCATAAACAACTTCATTAAGAGGAAGGTCGTAATGAAGCATTACTCTTCTCTCATCTATATATTCCATGTTTAACATATTTCCACGTCTTTCCTGGCAAAGTTCCATAACAACACCTACATAATCTTTAGGGACTATTATATCTCCTTTTACTATAGGTTCTTCTATCATTCTTATCTCAGCTACTTCTGGTAAATTTGCAGGATTTTGTATCATTACAACTTCTCCATCAGTTTTTGTAACTCTGTATATAACAGATGGTGCTGTAGTGATTATATCAAGATTAAATTCTCTTTCAAGTCTTTCTTGCATTATTTCCATATGTAAAAGACCTAAAAATCCACATCTAAACCCAAACCCTAGTGCTGCTGAAGTTTCAGCCTCATATTCAAGAGCAGCATCATTTACTTGTAATTTTTCAAGAGCATCTCTTACATTTTCATACTTTTCACCTTCTCCTGGATATATACCACAATATACCATTGGAGTAGCTTTTTTATATCCTGGTAAAGGTTCTTCTGTAGGATTATTTGAATCTGTTATTGTATCCCCTACACGACAACTTCTTATATCTTTTATACTAGCAGCAATATAACCAACATCACCTGCTGATAATTCACTAAGTTCAGTTTGCCCTGGAGCCATAACACCAACTTCAGTTACTTCAAACTTTTTCTTAGTATTCATCATTTTTATTGTCATACCTTTTTTAACAGTTCCTTCAAACACTCTAACATAGGCTACAACACCTTTATAAGCATCGTAATAAGAGTCAAATATTAACGCCTTTAATGGGGCTTCATTATCTCCTTTAGGCGCAGGAACATTTTTTACAATATCTTCTAAAACATCTTCTATATTTAAACCTGTTTTAGCTGAAATAAGAGGTGCTTCACTTGCATCAAGCCCTATTATATCTTCAATTTCATGTTTTACTTCATCTGGTCTTGCACTTGGTAAATCTATTTTATTTATTATTGGTAATATTTCTAAATCTTGGTCTATTGCAAGATACACATTAGCTAAAGTCTGTGCCTCAACACCTTGTGCTGCATCAACTACCAATAATGCTCCCTCACATGCAACTAAACTTCTTGATACCTCGTAATTGAAGTCTACATGTCCTGGTGTATCTATAAGATTTAAATAATATTCATTTCCATCCTTCGCCTTATACATTAATCTTATATTTTGGAGCTTTATAGTGATTCCTCTTTCTCTTTCAAGATCCATGTTATCAAGTAATTGACTCTTCATGTCTCTTTCACTGACAAGCCCCGTTTGTTGTATTAATCTATCAGCTAAGGTAGACTTTCCATGGTCTATATGTGCAATTATACTAAAATTTCTAGTTCTACTTTGTTTATTGTCCACCTTAAATTCCCTCCTCTTGATTATTCTTATAGTTATCATTTTATATTATATAAAAACTTTTTATATATCAAATTTTAAATTTTTGAATATAAACTAATTGGCATTAAACAAAATTATCCACATTATATGTGGATTATCAAGCCTAACACTAAATATTATATAATATCATAAACTTAAAGTAAATCCTATAAAAGATAGTTAATGTATTTTTATTTTATACAATTAAAGATACATAACTAAAATAAGGCTTATTTTAATCAATAAACCTTATTCACTTATTTACTACTTATTAAATTTTTCAACGATTTTGTGTATATCAATCTTTGGGATATCAAGCTTTGTAATATCAAATTTAATACTTGAGAAATAATTATGTTGTTTTATTCCCAACATACTTTTAGCATTACTGTCAACTATAAATACACAAACTGATGTACCTATAATCATAATAACTAAAAATATAATTCTCATAATATACTTATATTTTCTTTGTTTACTTTTACCTTCTATATTTCTTTCTAATCGGCTCATTCAACATGCTCCTAATTACACTAAACAATCTAATTTTTTTGTTTAAAATATTCATCTAAAATTTCAGCAAGATACTTTGTAGTAGCCTTAGATTCTTCTATACTTGTTGCATTATTTCCAATTTCTATTAACATGTGATTTTTAACTGCAAATTGATTAAATCTAGCATAATCTTTTTCTACTATTGGAGACACCAAGCCTGGATATTTCTTTTCAGCAAAAGCAGTTATATCATCCGCTAAAGCTCTAAGTTGTGCTTTATTTTCATTTTTTCCTCCTACAACAAAGAAGAATTTAGATACTCTCTCTCCATTTATCATAGTTGTATATTTCAAATGGTCTTTTTCTTTAGTGGCTGGATTAGTTAAATCCCTAGCATCCCTATGTAAATCTATTGCTATGTCCACTGTATTATATTTAGGGAGTATACTTTTTATTGTTTTTAAACTACTTGCATAAGAGTTATTATAAGATGGATAGTCATGGTATTTAGTAGTATGGACTACACCCCATCCCTTACTGTCTAAAGCACTAGTTAATGCATTTCCTACTTCCATTACTGAATTTTTCTTATCTCTTGAATGATAATTTCCAGCAGGTGAATTTGAATAAGTTTCACATCCATGAGTATGATATATCAAAATTCTTGGATTTTCCTTAGTCACTCTTAAATCATCTTTATAATCTTCACTAGATGCAGTACTAGTTTCAGTTGTATCCGAGTTTTTTGACTCAATGTCTGGAACATTTTCTTTACCAACATAAAGTTTTATATATTCTTTTTCACTTTCTTTCTTATTGTCAGCTTTACTTACATCCTCAGACTTTTTATTTTCATCTTTACTTTCTTTACTTGTTTCTTTATTTTTATCACTCTTTTTATTTTCTGTATTATTTCCTTCGACTTTAGCTTCTGGATAAGATGAATTTACTAAAAACTTCAAAAAGTCATCTTGATTTAAAGCCAATGATTTTCCTGGTAAAATGCATGCTAATATAAAAGTCAAGGTTACTACTTTAATGCATTTTTTAAACATATTTGCTCCTCCTTATTTTACAATCTACCTGGATGTAAAGACCTATTTAGACCTTCGCTTATTATTATAGATAGATTTTCAATTGTATCATCTATATCTTTTGGTGTTACGATTAAATTCTTATCATATGGGTCTAAAGAATCTTTTATTAGATGATATTTTTCTTCTTCTTTAAGTTTTTTCAACATATTATAAAAACTTTCTGTTTCTTCTGACTGAGATATTAAATTATCTATTGCCATATCCAAAACATCTATAGTAAGAGTTGCTGCGTCAACCACAGTTGGAACTCCTATTGCAATAACATCCACTCCTAAAGTTTCTTTAGTGAGAGATTTTCTTGTATTGCCAACACCTCCACCAGGTGATATTCCTGCTGTTGATATTTGTATAGTAGAGTTTACTCTTTCCATTTTTCTTGATGCTAGTGCATCTATTGCTACTACTCTATCTGGCTTCACTTTCTCAACTAATGACTTCACTACTTCACTAGTTTCTATTCCAGTAACACCCATAACCCCTGGGCTTAAAGCTGATACCTCAGTAAAATCATCATCATAATCCTTGTTATAATTTTTAAAGAGATGTCTAGTTACCAGTGTTTTAGATACACTTTTTGGACCCAATGCATCAGAAGTAATATTTCTATTTCCAAGACCAATTACTAGTGTCTTTTTGTTTTTGTCTTGTCCAAACACATCTACCAATTCATCTTTTAAATAACTTATCATTTCTTCTCTTGACTCATCATCATCAAACTTCATAAGATTACTTTCTAGGGTTATATATTTTCCTATATCTTTGTTCATTATCTCTGAACCTTGTTCATCTATTACTTCAACTTTTGTTACAATACAATTTTCTAATTCTTTAGTTTCTATTTCTACCCCAGGAATACTACTTCCTTCTTGAGACTTTTCACACATTTCACTAGCTTCTAAAGCTAAATCTGTTCTTACATTAATCATATAAACCTCCAGTATAAATTAAATGCTAATTATAATTGTTAACAAAATTTAGTATTTTATAACAAAAAACTATAAATTTATTTAAAACAAGTAAAATTAAGGCTTTCAATGTAAGAAAATCGAGTTTGGTCAGTAAATGGTCAGTAAACTTCCTTATCTATCATTTATTTACAAATATAAAAAGGTAGCAACTATTTACATAGGCGCTACCTTTTAATCTATTTATCACTTTCTTCCCAAGATTTCATTCATTATATATTTCCTCTAAAACAATTAAATGATAAACATATTTTTGAAAGTGTTTATTCAACTTTTTGAAGGGTTTAAAGATGTGCAATCATAAAAAAATGCTCTCTAAAGTACCTTTCTTGTTTTATTGGTTGAAGCCTAATGCAGATAATGTCTTAGCATAATAGTAAATAGGCATGTTCTTTGTTGCATCTTCTAAACTTTATGTTCATAGTAGAATGACTTCTTCACTTCATTTATTTCTGTTGAAAGAATGGTTCAGCAATTGCTAGCCACTCATTTGGAAGATAAAGAGAGAGATAACCATGATTATAATCTTTAGCTTCATAAATCCTACATGAGGCCACATAAGACTGAAACATTTTCGCAGAGTTTTTGACACACTTCATTTCTTTTTCTCCATACCAGTACATCACTTGTGCCGTGGTTTTTTTGACGCTATCCTTAAGTGTATATTGCATCATATAAGTACGATACATATTATATAATGTTTCTTTTCTGACATGTGGCATATCCTGCATATAATATGCTTTGATTTCATCTGGGTACTGCATATTTTTAGGTAATAGCTTTGGCATCATAGCAATTTGAAAACGACAGGCCTTCTCACTAAATAGAAGTCCTCCACAAAAACGAATACCAGCAATACAAACCCTTGCCATAGTAGGTCTTGGGTAGCATATACTACCATCAATAATTGCCTTTTGGGTAATATCAGGTTTTCGAGATAAAAGCTCCATCACAATTTGACCACCAAGTGACACACCACACAAAGCAAAAATATGACCACCACATTCTTTATCTATATATTCTACTAACTTGTCTGCTGTATCCTCTGTGGAAATATATGTATTCTCATATTCTTCTCCATGACCATCCAATGTAGGAAGTATTACATAATAGTTTTCAGACAAAACCTGTGCTTGTCGTAAATAGTTCCACCATGCGTTCCCACCTCCATGAATCAACATTATATGTGGACTTTTTTTATTTCCAAATTCATGAAATTTCATATGTCACCTCTCCCTATAAAAATAAAATGAATGTTATTTCTTCTTGTCATCATCCACTACAGGTGGAGAAGATATAATTGAGAGTTTTCGAAGCTTTAGATTCGATTTAGGTTTTTGATCTACATATGGTTTCAATAAATTAGCTATATTTTGAAGAAGATCTTTATATTCATTATCAGTCATATATAACAATGCTGAAGTAAAAAGTACATTATCTTTTTTATGCTCTTGATTTTTCCTGCTAAAATACTCATTCATTTCCTGCATTAACCCTATATGAAATGCTGTAGAAAGTGCAACAAATGCCTCACCTTCCATTGGCACTTCATCTTCCTTTAGTGCATAAACCTTTTCAATCGTACCACGCACACGATTTTCTTTGACTACTTCAATCATATTATTCTCTTCTAAAATTTTGACATGATGATAAACCGTTGCGCGAGGAATATCATTCAAATACTTCACTATATCAGATGTACGAACACTGCCATGAAGTCGAATATACTGTAAAATACGAAGTCTAGCAGGATTTAGAATCAATTTTACTACGTCCATCTTATCATCCCTTTCTTTAATCTATAAAAATATTATAGTCTATTTTTTTAGACTATTCAACTGTTCAATGTAAAAACGTTAAAAATCATGTTAGTTTTTCGATATTTATTTTATTATTAATAATACATTTATAAAATCCATCATATATGTACATGTTTTTTCAATATAAATAATTAAATGATAAATATATTTTTGAAAGTGTTTATCCAACTTTTTGAAGAATTTAAGGATATTCAATCATAAAAAAGGCTCCCTAAAGAACCTTTCTTGTTTTACTGGTTGAAGCCTAATACAAATAATGCCTTAGCATCATAGTACTTAGGCATAGTTTTTGTTGCATTTTCTAGTCTAGAAGAATTAAACTCTGCTGAAGTTCTATATAATGCAACTTCAGAACCATCAAATTCATACCACTTACCATCAATTTGCACATAGTTCCAAGCATGGTTTAAGGCTCCATCTTCCTGATATATCGAATTCATTCCCATTAGCCTTGTCAATACATGAAAGCTACTTGCAAAACTTCCACATGAACCACGTTTTTCAACAAGATTTCCATATACATTTGTATCATGTGCTATACCACTCACATATTTTGACTCTATTACCAGTTTTGCAGCTCTATTCGCCTTTTCCATATCAGATGCATTTCTCCAATCGAAACTATTTAGGAAATTTCTAATTACTGCAAGTTCATTTTTAGTCTGCTCATAAGTAAGCAACTCTTTGCCTGCTATAATTTTTATAGGGTCAAGATTTTTAAATATTACACTCTTGTATGGTTCACCTGCAAATGCAGCAGCGTATGCACCTAATCCTGCATATCCTTTATTTATATAATAATATTTGCCATCTGCTCTAAGTTCATTCCCATTTTCATTTCCACCATAATTAATGTCCCACCCAGCTTTACCAGTTGTGTTAAGGCCAAGCTGTACTAGCATCCCTTTGAGAGGATATTCCTCGTTTGTATTGTTTTTGACTACGCCTGTATTAGTGTCACCTACATTATTAGTTACATTCAAACATTGTGTTATTATAGAAGCATCAATATTTCCTATTGATGTTATTTTAGTAGCACCTTTAAGTATACTTTTGTTACTTCCATTTCCAACTAATACAATTGGTTTACTTTCAGCTAGAGTTGAGCCAATTAACGGATAAACTAGGTCACTTCCACTAGCTACATAAAATTCTTTAGCACCACCATAAAACTGTTGAACTATCTTTTTATTAGTCTCATATCTATCAATTCCACCTAATCTAGTTGCTCCTAATTTTTCTACAAGTTGATTACTCATAGTATTTGTTGAACCAAATGCAAATATTTTATCTCCTTTAATTTTAAACTCAGGCATATCTGAACCATTAGTAAGTAATACAGGTATCTCATTTTTAAATGCAACTGAAGCTGCACTTATGGCATCTGCTTCACCTTTAAACCCATTTGCTACCAGTACATTACCTGAAGTACCTTTTAATTCTAAAATCTTGTCACTTACCTTATAACTTGTACTAAGTCTATCTTTTCCTTCAATTCTTTCAACGTCAATATTTTTTTCCTTTAATAAATTCTCTACTTTGCTTCCTATAGAATTATTTCCTCCTATTATGTACACTTTTTTAACATTATTAAATCTTTTTAATGTTGAGTCTGGTATCTCATCTTTCTTAGTCAATAATATTGGTGCGTTTTCAACTCCAGCCAATCCACTTGCTGATAATCCATCTGCTAAACTACTATCCACATTGATAAGGATAGCTTTAGTATAATTCTGCCTATCTGCAATAATAGCTGAAGTTTCATACTTATCTTTACCATTTATACTATCAATCGAACTTAGTGCATTTGATACTATTGGAAAAGCAGAAATTACTAGCAAGAATGAAATTCCCATAGTTAATAATTTTTTACATATTTTCATAATATAAATACCTCCTAAATATTATAGTTCTACTTGAATAATATACTATAGAATGAAAAAAACATCTCAATTATTGGAAAAATTATCTTAATTAAACATATAAATTTATATTTTTATAAATTTTTTATTAAATTTACAAAAATGAGTAATTTCTTGCATTATCTTATAATTATTGGAAATACTATCAAAATGTATGTAAATAG